>CAYGNA010000202.1:0-7184 GCA_964351065.1 uncultured Pseudomonadales bacterium | reverse complement strand
ACTGCGGTTGCTGTGACCGGCTCCTTGTCATCTCGACTGCAGGCCCGCAGGGCCGAAACGGAGAGATCCCGATGCCGGGTCCTGAGATTTCTCCGCTACGGTCGAAATGACAGGGCCACTCTCCAAGCCTGAGTGAAGTGATGAACGCCACGAAGTACCCCAAAGCCCGCCCCTGGCATGCCTTTACCTATCGCGATTACCGGTTGTTATGGGTGGCGTTGGTCAGTGGCTCGATTGTTGTCTGGATGCGGATTCTTGGTACTGCGCAATGGCTGCTGGACGAAACTGGCTCCGCCGCGATGGTCGGCATGATTGGTGTTGTGCAACTGGTTGTGCAGGTGCCGGCACTGCTGTGGGGCGGCACCCTGGCTGACAATGTTAATCGCAAACACCTGATGTCGCTTGCCAGCGGGATCACTGCGGCTGTGCTGCTAACCCTCGGTGTGCTCAACCTGCAGGGTGTTTTAACGGCGCCGCTGGTTTACCTGGGCATAGCATTGACTGCTGCATCGCAGATGCTCTCGAGTCCGGCCCGCTCCGCCCTCGTGCCAATAGTGATACCCGAGCGCCACCTCATGCTGGCGTCATCAACCGACACGGCCTCAGCCAATGCCGCCTCTATTGTTGGCCCGCTGATATTTGCGGGCGTGGCGCTAACAGCCGGCTTAAGTGTCGTATTCCTGCTGGCCGGGTCGATTGGGCTCGCCGCTTGCCTGGTGCCGCTCTTGATCCGGGCAGAAGGTGTTGCAGGCGGTCAGGAAGCAGAAGCGGGGGCCTCCACGGTTGAAAAGATTCGCGGCGGGTTCCGGTTTGTGGCCAATCATCCCATTCTGCCGGGTCTTTTTTTACTGGATGCTGGTATTACGGTCGCGTCTTTTTATCGTGAAATTCTGCCTGTTTTGGCCCTTGGGTTGTTTGCCGGTGGTGCCAGTGCCACCGGGATGCTCGGTGCGGCCAATTCTGCTGGTGCTATTGCCGGCTCATTTTTGGTACTGTTCCTGGTGGGCTACCGCGCCAAGGGCATGCTGGTGCTCTATGCCTCTTTTGCCTACGGATTCATTCTGCTTGGGTTTGGGACAGCCAATACACTTTGGATGGGCATCCTGATGATCGCCCTGCTGGGCGCTGCTGATGCAGTGACCGTTGCCGTGCGTCAGACTACGGTGATGCTAACCACACCCGATCACATGCGAGGACGTGCGTTTGCCCTGATGTTCCTTGCAGCGCAGACAGCCAACAATGTAGGCACCATCTGGGTAGGCGCATGGGCAGGTGCCATAGGCGCAGATAACACCATGGTGCTGGGGGCTGTCATTTCAATTGGCGCAACCGCTCTTATCTGGCGGTACTGGCGTCCGATCCGGGAGTTCCGATCGGCCTGAACTGTTACACTCCACCTCAAATTCATGAGACAGGGAGAATCCAGTGACTGACAGAACCAACACAAAAGTCGTATTGAAATCGAGACCCGTGGGCATGCCGACGGAAGACAATTTTGATGTGATCTCAGAGCCCGCACCCACGCCGGGAGATAACGAAATGCTGGTGAAAGTGCTCTGGCTTTCGCTTGACCCTTATATGCGTGGGCGGATGAGCGACCGGGAGTCTTATGCCAAACCCCTGCAGATGGGTGAGGTGATCACCGGTGGTGTAGTCGGCGAGGTGGTTGAATCCAACAACACTGACTACCCGGTTGGCACGCTGGTAAGCGGCATGTATGGCTGGCAGTCCTATGCGATCGCCAAACCTGATGATTTCCGCCTGTACAAGGTTGATCCATCAAATGCGCCTATCTCAACTGCAGTCGGCACCACCGGCATGCCAGGCCAGACGGCTTACTTTGGCCTGTTGCGCCTTGGCAAACCGCAGCCAGGCGAAACCGTTGTAGTTTCAGCGGCGTCGGGCGCGGTGGGTTCGGTTGTGGGACAGGTAGCGAAAATTGAAGGCTGCCGGGCAATAGGCGTCGCGGGTGGCAAGACCAAGTGCGATTACGTGGTTAATGAACTCGGCTTTGATGCCTGTATTGATTACAAAGACCCTGATTTTGCCCAGCAACTGGCAGACGCCTGCCCGGATGGCGTGGATGTCTACTTCGAGAATGTGGGTGGTGCGGTGCTGGAGGCGGTTGCGCCTCTTCTGAACGAAGGCGCGAGGGTACCGGTGTGCGGCTTTATCTCTGCGTACAACGCAACCAACATGGCTGATGTGAAGACACCGGAGATGGTGCTGAGCGCGCTGCCACATCCGCCGGAGTCACGGTTCTTCCTGGTCACCGAGTGGATTGACGAGTTCGAAGAAGCCTCCCGCGTACTGGGCACCTGGATCAAGGAAGGCAAGCTCAAGTATCGCGAGACCGTCGTTAATGGGCTTGAAAACGCCCCATCAGCATTTCGCATGCTGTTTACAGGTGACAACTTTGGCAAGCTGATGATCAAGGTTGCTGACCAGGATGGATAAAGTGCAGGGGAAGCCGGTTCACTGTATCCGGGTTCTGCTGGGCGCGTGGTCAGAGGGAAACTTCTATGCTGCAAATAGCCAGGAATGACGCTGTTTTTGCCGTGCCAATTGTCAGCGGCGTTACTCCGGCTGCCGATGGTAATTTGTCTGCACATGATGCGCCGGCGCTCAGAAGTCTACTCGCTTATTGTGGCGTCGTGTGTCTTCGCGTGGGAGAAGCCCTGACCAAAGAAGCCTTTGAGCAGGCGGCTGAACTGTTTGGGCCGATCAAGGATCCTGTTGGCCTTACCCGCGATGGCACAATGATGCGCTATAGCCCAAAACGCCAGGTGATCGATGCCGGGTATGTAGTCCCGGAAGATGAGCGGGCGAAGTCGGATAATCATCATTACGGTGGATTGGACGACCAGAGACCAGGCTTGTTCGAAACCTATCACTGCGATGACACCTACACCGAGGCGCCGGCGCTGGCGACGATTCTGCATGCCCGGCAGTTACCTCCCTCGGGCGGCGGGCCTACCCACTTTATGGATATGCGTGCGGCCTACCAACTGCTGGATGAAACAACAAGGGCAGGACTGGCGGGGTTGCAGGTACTTTATGCCTACAACAATGAGGACGCCTTTCCGCCGCGTCGCGCTGCCAGCGGCGCCGCTGATGTGCTGATTGAGGTGACGCATCCACTGGTACGAACGCATCCAACGGCGGGCACCAAAGCGCTGTTTATCGACCTGACCGGGCGAAGCACATTGTAGGTATGCCAATTGATGAGGGGCGACGGCTCCTGCAACAACTGCAGGATTTTGCCGAGCAGCAAGCACCAACCTGTCAGCATGACTGGCAGGATCACGATGTACTGGTTTGGGATAACGCCACCGTGCAGCACAAGGCACAGGGCAACTTCAAACTGGGGGAACCACGGCGTTTCTGGCGTCACCTGATTGCGGGGCTGCCGCCTGTCTGAGGTCATTGGAGTGTGATTCCATTTCTTCAGGTATCCCTGGCCATTGCAACTCGTCGTCCTGCGTTGCAACACCCGTGTGGGCAAACTATGCTTGATTGAACTTCGTCTACAGGAAGTCCGAGAGACCATGATTCGGAAACTGATCGTCAGTCTTTTTTGCGTCGCAGCGTTTAATGCCCAGGCAACCACCATCAATATCGATGTGGCTGCAGACGGGTTTAGTGCGGTTTTCTCGGCTGATACAGCCACAATCAACTGTATGCCGGGTGCGACATTTACCACGGCGTGCGCTGCGCCTGGCGGAGTCTCGTTCAATCAGGGTGTGACGGTGTCGGGGCTTACATTCGATGGCTCGCTCGTCGATACGACTGTTACTGTGTGGGAGAGTCCTACTGACCCGGCCTATAACGTGTACGCTGATCTATCGGTCAACCAGTATTTTGAAGTTGGTGACGAGCAGTTTTCCCTTGAATATCCGCCCTGGTATTTCGCCCGCTCAGACTACTTCCGCTTCATTTACGCGGATATCAACAACACGCTGGCTGACTCGATAGACGGCGTAAGATCGATCTGGGTAACGTTTATCAGGACGACCGCTGATAGCGATAACTCCGATGCCGGCAATACGTTGCCAGCCAATGTCGAGCCATTTGCTTCCAGTGATGCAGTGGCTGCCATCAACACGCTTGCGGGGAT
This sequence comes from uncultured Pseudomonadales bacterium, assembly GCA_964351065.1. Lineage (GTDB taxonomy): Bacteria > Pseudomonadota > Gammaproteobacteria > Pseudomonadales > Azotimanducaceae > JANQJA01. Next base: position 3,067 of record CAYGNA010000202.1, on the reverse strand, counting down.
GGGCTCGTTAGACACCTTTGACATTCAGGTTAAAGTTATTAGAGAAGACAACACTGACTATGATTTGGATAATGTCGTCGCAACTTTTGTTGGCGTAACCCCGGTGCCGGTGCCGCCAACGCTGTTATTGCTGCTGACAGGCCTGCTCGCCGTTAGCCTTATGCAAGCAGGCCGCCTTGCCCGGCGCGACTGACAAAAACGATCAAGGCCTTTGATTGCCGGTGGTTTCAATCACCGGTTTTCAGAACCTTCTCAATAAATTCCACTTCCTGCTCGTAGTAAAACATCTGGTTTGAGAGCTTGCGCCAACCATGCCCCTCGTCGGGTATACGGATGTACGGCGCGGGCACACCATTGGCGCGTAGCGCTTTCACCATGGTCTCGGTTTCAACAATGTCGATGCGCGGATCCATAACCCCGTGTGAGTACAGCACCGGTACGTTGATCCGGTCTGCCTGCCTGATAGGCGACTGTTCCTCGTAGAATTTGCGCCAGCGAGGGTCACGAATGTCACCATATTCGATGCGATCGGAGGCTTTCAGCGCCGGTGACGCAATCTCCAGCGCGGTTACCCAGTCGGCAACGCCATACTTCGAGACGCCAGCAACAAAGTTGCCTGGATAAGCGGCAAGCACCGCATTCACGGCATAGCCACCGTAGGAGCCACCCATCACAGCTGCCCGACTGGCATTAATGCGCGGGTCGCTCTTGAAGTAATCCAACATATCCACAAGGTCGCGGATGCTGTGTAAGCGATTCTCGCGATCGTCCAACTGTGAGTAGATGCGACCAAAACCGGTTGAACCGCGAACGTTGGGCTGGAAAACCGCAACGCCGTGTTGCAGGTGGTATTGGGCGACCGCTTTGAAGCTTGCCACGGACTGACCGCTTGGCCCGCCGTGAACATCAAAGATGACCGGAAATCCATCTTTGCCCGGGTCGCCGGGTGGCAGGTACAACATGCCCTGCAGTTCGATACCGTCGCGCGCGGTAATGCGGATGGATTCCGGTTTCACCAGGGTCTCTTCGGGAATCCCGGCCAGGTTTGATTTGAATACCCGGGTAAACGCAGGCGCGGCGAGGTCCCAGGTAAAGATGTCGCCCGGCGTGGACCAGCCGTTAACCGAGACGGCAATGCGAGGCGATGAATCGCTGCAGCTAAGGTTGGTGACGCCTTCCGGCAGGGACGGTATGGCAAGTGGCTGACCGGTCGTGCGGTCCATGCCTTGTAGCTCGAAGAAGCCATCGTTATTGGTTGCCCAGAACAGCGTCTTGCCGCCGTTGCAGAGTTCCACGTCGGCAACGTCGTGCCCTGGTGTTGCAAGCGCGGTAAGGGATTGTTTTTCCAAATCGTAGTAGGTGAGGGCGCTGAACTCCCGGTCACGGTTTGTGGCAAAGTAAAAACCAGCACCATCTGGCGCCCAGGCAAAACCGGCGTCGCCGTGACTGGCCCTCGCAATGGGTGCAGAAACTGTGGTGAGATCACTGGTTTTTGTGTCCAGCAGGTAGAGGTTGTCGCCGTCTTCACCCACCGACTCGGTCACAATCAGGTAGCGGCCATCGGGAGATAGATCCCGCGCCATGTACGCGTAGCTGCCCTCAAACAGCATCCGGATGCTGCCGTCCTGCTCGAGCACATAGATGTCATAGTCCAGCCCGTTGCGCTCGGTGGAAGAAAAGTAGACAGAACCGCCGTTCGGTGAGAAATCGCCAAAGCGTCGAAAGCCTTTTGCCGCTGCAGGCAGGATCAGGTCTTCGCGTGTTCCGTCAACGTTGATTCGATAGAACGAGGGCCGCTCGTTACCGTTATTGTCCGCACCATAAACGATATGTTGGCTATCCGGTGCCCAGGCAGAAAAGGTGATGCCGTTACCAAAGGTGAGCTGGCGTGGCTGGCCGCCCTCACTGGCCATAATCCAGAGTTGCGGCACGCCTGTGACATCAAACCGCATTGCCACATAACGACCATCCGGTGAGATCGAGCCGCTTGCACCTCTTGCCAGCAGATAACGCGCGATACTGGGCGGAGAGTCTCCAGCCTGCCCAACTGACAGTGGCTGCCGGGTTGGGGTCATGGCGTCCAGTGACATATCCGGGCCAGTTTTGGCATGCACGATACTGGCGCAAGCGAGCAAAATGAGTGCAAAAATGGGTCGCGTGACCATCGGAGCCTCCGGGTCTTTGTTTGAATTCAGCGGGTTACAGCGTGAAAAAGTTTTTTGGGTTACCCGGGCAGAGTAGTATCAATTATCGTGCCAGAGGAAAAAAGGGTCTGGTCGATCGATACTGTCGTCTGGGGATCTGAGAGCGCCACATGATTGAAGTTGTTGCAGCCGCCATTTTTAAAGAAGGAAGACTGCTTTGCTTCCAGCGGGGCGATTCCGGGCATGATCATACTGCCAATAAGTTTGAGTTTCCCGGCGGCAAGATTGAGCCGAATGAAACACATACAGAAGCGTTGAAACGGGAGATTTCTGAAGAACTCAACCTTGAGGTATCAATTGGCGAATGGGTCGCGACCGTTGAGCATAACTATCCCGACGTATCTGTCCGGTTACATTGTTACGTGTGCTTTGCCGAGACCTATGATGGCACCCTGAATGATCACATTAGCTATCGATCGGTTGGGATTGCTGAGCTTGAGGACGTTGACTGGATGGAGGCCGACATACCAATAAAGGATGCGCTCAAAGAGAACTTCGCCCATTTGTTTGCGAACTGAGGCTCGCCGGGTCGAACCTGGTCAGACAAGGAACTGGAACGACAGAGAGTCGCAAAACATGTGGTACCGAGGGCCGGGAAGAACGGGGGCGCCTGGCCCGGCACTCCCGTGCAAACAATGGGAGTGCGACTTTGCTATTTGGTACCGAGGGCCTCTTTATGACTGAAGGTATAACCTATTGATAATACAGGTACATATTCATTGATATTCTATATATACCCCTAAAAATACCCCCTCCTTCTCCGTTTTGAAACAAGAAGACTACCTTGCCCACTTATAGAAGACCTTTAGCTTGTTTCCATGACTGTGCGGTAGCTTGCCCTCATGCTGCAGGCGTCCTACAAC
>CAYGNA010000201.1:0-7205 GCA_964351065.1 uncultured Pseudomonadales bacterium | reverse complement strand
GGGCAGCATCACACTCCACAACCTGCTGCAAATGTCTTCTGGCCTCGCATTCTCCGAGGTATATACCGCGGGGTCGATGTCTGACGTAATCCTAATGCTCTACACATCTGGCGATACCGGTGGGTTCACAGCTGCAAAACCGCTTGAGCATGCACCCGACACAAAGTGGTACTACAGCTCCGGCACAACCAACATCATCTCAATGATTCAGCGAAGTCGCTTTGATAGCCAGCAACACTATTTCAACTTCCCAAGAGAACGCCTCTTCAATCCGCTGGGCATGGCATCAGCCGTCATCGAACCTGACGCCAGTGGGGTGTTTGTCGGATCCTCTTATATGTATGCCACACCAAGGGATTGGGCAAAGATTGGTCTGCTGTTTTTGCAGGATGGTGTGTGGAACGGTAAAAGACTCTTACCGCCTGGCTGGATCGACTACTCCCTTACGCCAGCAAACGCAGCGCCACGCGGTGGATACGGGGCACAAATCTGGCTGAATACAGGGACAGCGGACAGCCCTGCAGACTTACCCAGAAAGGGTTTGCCATCCTCTGCCTACTATCTCTCAGGGTTCGAAGGACAAAATGTTGTTGTCATCCCCGAGCATGAACTGATTGTTGTTCGCATGGGTCTGACAACACGTGGGCCAAGACCAATCTGGAACCTCGCGCAGGACGTCATTAATGCACTTGATTAGCGAGCCTGAATGATCGATCTCAATCAAACACAAAAAATCAATCGATGCGCCTGCCTGCTAATTGACGGACAGAAAGGCCCGGCGTATAACAGACTGGCACACGACATCGACGCCCTTGGAGCACATGGCAACCGCTGAGACACAATACGCAAGAGCAATAGCGACATCCCGCTCAGCGAGATGGACCTGGCTCGTCGCCCTGGTATTTGCCTTCTCCCAGATACTGTTCATGGCTCACGCGTCAGGCCACACACTTGTGGGTGGCGATACGCCCTGTGATGTTTGTCTGCTGGGTGATGCACCTGTTCTAAACGCTGCCCTGACCGATCTTGTTCCGTCGCTCTGTCTGGCGATCAATTCGCCCGTGCAATCATCGACCCCCTCACATCGCACAAAACCTCTCTGGTCTGGATCGCCCCGCTCGCCCCCCGTTGACTTCTGCCTGTCCTGATCCACATTCGGACCAGCTGATGCTGGTTCACACATCGGTTAGCGCGTTCTCGTTACGCGCACCAGCAGGAGTCAACCATGATGAACTACAGGTTTCTACCAGCAACGCTATGCTGGATAGGTCTGGTCACAGTTACTGCCTCAGCAGCAGCGGATGAAGCAAACTCGCCTGTCACACCGCAGATGCTGCGCGAGGAACTGCAGCAACTGCGATCCGAATATGAGGCGCGAATTACACAACTTGAGCAACGGCTCTCTGCCGCTGAACGCGCCTCTGCAGAATCTGCCATGGCACCCGACGTGGGGAGCGGCGGTAGTGCAATATCAGACAAAGCCTATAATCCAGCCATTAGCCTGATCCTGAATGGACGATTTGAGACCCACTCTTTCGATGAATCCACCCGCGATATACCGGGTTTTCAACTTGGCGGCGAAGCCGGTGCCTGGGATCAGGGTTTACTGCTAGGTGAAAGCGAACTCAACCTGCAGGCAAATATCGATGACAAGTTTTTTGCCTCGGCAACCCTTGCCCTTGAAAGCGAAGACGGAGAAACCGGTGTTGCCCTGGAAGAAGCTTTCCTCCAGACGCTCGCACTCCCGGCTGGCTTCACACTAAAAGCGGGGCAGTTCTATTCCGGCGTTGGCTACCTGAACGGTATGCACCCGCACGCAACAAGCTTTCTTGGCGACCCACTACCCTACCGCACCATGTTCGGCGGCCGCCTTGCTGATGCCGGCGTACAACTAAACTGGACTGCGCCAACCATTCTTTATACACAGCTCGGGTTAGAAGTACTCGCTGGCAACAGTTTTCCTGGCGTCGGGGCTGCGCACAACGGGCGAGGTATCTGGACCGCGTTTGCAAAACTGGGTGGAGATTTCAACGACAGCAACAGCTGGCTTGCAAGCCTCTCATACGTTTCTGCGGATGCCATCGAACGCGACAGTGGTGGTACAACAGCCGACAGTGGCACCGATGCCCTGTTTACCGGCGACAGTAATACCTGGATGGGCAGCCTTGTGTGGAAGTGGGCACCTTATGGAAATCCAAGGGAGCGTGCATTTCGCTTCACGGCAGAGTACCTGGCGCGCACCGAACAGGGCAGTCTCGATTTGGCCGGCGTCACGGGAAGCTATGACGGCGACCAGCGTGGTTACTACGTCGAAAGCGTGTATCGGTTTCATCCGCAATGGAGTATTGGCGCTCGCTACGATACGGTCAGCAGCAATAACCTGGTTACCGGCCTCGCCGTGCCAATACCGCTTGGAGACAGCAGTTACGACCCGAAGCGGATAAGCGCGATGGTTGATTTCTGGAACAGCGAATTTTCAATAATCCGGTTTCAGTACACCCGGGACAAGTCCACGCCAACAACTGACAACCAGTTTATGGTCCAGTACATCATGAGCATGGGCGCCCACGGCGGCCATAGCTTCTAACTGCGCGCGAACAAGGAGGACATCATGAAAAAGCTTATGTATGTGGTGGTCGTGTTGGCAAGCGCGATAGCCACGCAAGCACAGGCCGCGGTCGACATTTTTACCTGTGAACCCGAGTGGGCGGCACTGGCCGACGAAATTGGTGGCGACAAGGTCAAGACATTCAGCGCCACTTCGGCGTTCCAGGACGCACACTTTATCCAGGCAAAACCCAGCCTGCTGGCCAGGGTGCGACGTGCGGAACTGGTTTTCTGCACGGGCGCTGGGCTCGAGATAGGCTGGCTGCCAATTCTGCTGCGCCAGTCGGGCAACAATGCTGTAAACATAGGTACCGATGGATTCCTGGACGCCTCACAGTCAGTCACCCTGCTAGGCGCCCCATCCAGCGCGGATCGCTCAGAGGGTGATGTGCACCCTTACGGCAACCCGCATTTTCAGCTGGACCCTCGCAACATAGGCAAAGTTGCCACAACACTAACAGCCAGGCTAAGGCGTATCGACCCTGCTAATGCAGACTACTATCAGGCCCGCTACGACGCATTCGCCAAAAAGTGGACAGAGGCCCTGGCGCGCTGGCAGCAAGAGGCCTTACCGGTACAGGGCATGGAGGTGATGGTGCATCATTCGGCATGGATTTACCTGGAGAACTGGCTGGGGATTGTTGACGTTGGCCAGATGGAGCCAAAACCCGGCCTGCCACCAACCGCGTCTCACCTCAGCGAACTGCTGGCAATCGCCAAAACGCACAATGTACGCGCATTTATCAGGGCCGCGTACCAGAGCCCACGGGCTGCGGACTGGTTGGCCGACCGCACCGGCCTGCCAGATATCATTATCCCCCATACGATTGGTGCCACAGACGAGACGAAAGACCTGTTTACCCTCTATGACGACATCATTCGTCGTTTGCTGGCGGTAGCTCCGTGAACATGGAAGCCCTGGACGTCTCTATACTCGGGCCGGCGTTCCTCGCTGGCCTGCTGGTGCTGTCTACCCACGTACCGCTTGGGCGCGAGGTGTTAAAGCGCGGCATCATCTTCATTGATCTCGCGATTGCACAGGTGGCCGGTCTCGGCGTAATCGCTGCCGATTTGCTGGAACTGGAGTCTGCTTACCTGGTTCAACTGGCAGCGGTGAGTGCAGCATTGCTCGCAGCAATAGGTCTCACCTGGACCGAAAAGCGGTTTCCAGACGTGCAGGAAGCGCTGATTGGTGTGCTGTTTGCACTTGGCGCAACGGGCAGCATCCTGCTGCTCGCCAACAATCCGCACGGCGGCGAGGCGCTCAAAGACCTGCTGGTTGGCCAGATACTCTGGGTTGATCTGGCGTCGCTTGGCTACATTGCCGTGCTGTATGCAGGTGTGTTGGCACTGTGGTTGGGCCTCGGGCCAGCGCGAATTGGTCACGCCGGCTTTTACCTGCTGTTTGCTGTTGCAGTCACAGCTTCGGTACAACTCGTTGGCGTATATCTGGTGTTTGCCAGCCTGATTGTGCCGGCACTGGCAACTCGAATGCTGGATGGCACCCGGGGACTGTTGGTTGCATTTGGTGTGGGCGTCTGCAGTTACGCGATCGGTCTCATCCTGTCGGCTCTCTTCGACTGGCCTACCGGCGCAATTATCGTCTGGTCGCTCGCAGTACTGGCAATTCTGGTTGCGCCTTTTTGTCGCGGCGACAGTCGCACCGACATTTCAAACTGAGCAAGCAAAGTCTATGCCTGGTGTGCGCTTGCACCAGGGTAAGGTAGCCCTAAAGACGGATAAAAAAGGGTATTGCCATCAGCACCGCACCTACCAGCACAAGGGCAAGCGTACCCGTCACGACATAGGGAAACCCCATCAGTGCAAGGCCGCACACCAGCGGCACCATGCGCTTCTGCTTCTTGCCATACATAAAGAAGCCGACACCAATGCCACCAAAGAGAGTGCCCCAGAGCAGGGTTGACTGATCCATATGTCACTCACAGCACGTTTGGAAGATAGATGCAGATTACGCCCTAAATCCAGACCCGTACAGAAGAGGTCTTGGCATCATATCCAGCCCATAAAAAAGATTCACGGCGGACTGCAGCAACTGGTGTGCTGAATCCCGCTATGGCATGATCCGCGCCGTTTTCCGAAGCCCCATCATCGTGTGGCCACAGATACGGGATTGTCGCGAACAATACTGATGATTCTTTTTGCACAGGCGAATCTTTTTGAGGTGATCATGAAATTCAGTTTCCACTGGAGGTTAGTGCCAATCATCGTCCTTGCTGCCCTATACGGTTGCGGCGGCGGTGGAGGCAGTGGTGGCGCAGCTGCGCCAGCAACGAACGTACCACCCGCATTCAGCAGTCCGACATCGTTCACCTTTGCTGAAAATGAGCTTGTCGTCTTTACAATCACCGTTACCGACCCCGATAGCAACACGGTGACAATTACCGATGACAGCAGTGGTGATGGCGCACTGTTCACCGTCAATGCCAACAGCGGACAGGTTACGGTCAACACCGCTGCTGGCAGTTTCGATTTTGAAAGCCCACAAGATGCAAACTTTGATAACGTGTACGAACAGCGCGTTACCCTGGCCGACGGTAGCAACAGCGTCACAACGACAATTCGCGTCACGATCACCAACGTGGATGAACCACCCGAGTTCAATGACCCCGGCATCGTGAGCCTGAATGAAAATGCTACGGGTCCACTCGTGACACTTGCTGCTGTCGATCCCGAGGGCGCAGCTGTAACCACTTATCGCATCACCCAGGTCGAGAAACTCGGTGAGGTCGTAAACGCCCAGCGTTTGCTGGACGCCTTCTCAATTGATTCAGTCACCGGCGTACTCTCGGTGATCACCCCATTCGATGCTGAGATAGAAGGTACACAAGACAGAATTATTGTTACCGTCGCTACGACCGACGGAATTCAGGAAGGGACAGGTTCAGTTGCCATACAACTAGTCGATCTGCAGGCGCAGGTGGTCTCCGGCGTGCGCTACACGGGTCAGGACACAGTCGACAGACTCGGACAGTTCGCAGAATCCGTCGGTGATATCGACCAGGATGGACTCACTGATTTCTGGGTTACCGAAACCACGGACGAGGCTGGTCTCGAAACAGCCTACCTGATCTGGGGTAGCACAATTCAGGCAGAGATGACCGATGGCAGCGGCGATGCCAGCATTGCATCCCTTGGACCGGGTCAGGTCATACGATTCACCTATGACACGCGGAACCAGGTGCAACGCCGTACCTTGTTAAAAGCAGTCTCCGCTGGAGACGTGGATGGCGATGGCACGCCAGATCTGCTGATCGGCTTCGAAGAACTGCGCGAATTTGCCTTTGCTGATGCCGAAGACGGCCCCGTGGCTGCCATTGTCTGGGGTGATCGAATCGCGACCAATACCACTGACACAATTGATCTGGGCAATCTCAGTGCCGCAGACGGGATTGCCCTCGGCGGCCTCTCGCGCCATGAAAACATCCAGCTCTCGCTGTCCGCTGCCGACCTGGATGCCGATGGACGTTCCGACATACTGCTGGGTCACCCGCACAAGAACCGGGCACGAATCATCTACGGCGCTGCACTGAACAAGGGAACGCCAACGCTCAACGTCGCGACAGCAACATCCCGTCAGGCACTGCTGCTGCAGAGCATCAGCACAGCAGGCGCAGGCCCTGTTATCCAGCAGATTGGTCTGCACGTGGCAGTGTCTGATGATCTGGACGGCGATAGCCGCCCCGAGATTGCCATCAGCGGTGCAGGTCTCGAACCGTCCCTTGAAGATGGCGTGTACGTCGTCAGCAGCCGTGTGCTGGCAGGGGCATACGGTGTTACTACCGAACTGAACCTGCTGGATCCCACCGTGACAAGCCAGGTCGTCGAACTGATTGGCCAGGACGTGTTTGTCGCCGGCCTGTCGGCCGCCGGCGATGTTGATGGTGACAACCTCAATGATCTGGCTATTGCTCATACCGGAAGCAATGGCAGTGAGCTGGTAGCGACCCTGGTTTATGGCGCCATGCTCAGCAACGCGCTGGCGACAGGTACCGATCCATCTCTGGTGCTCGGCTCGGCGGCCGACGGTGTCCGCGTGACACTAACGAACCAGATATTCTCGCAGGAGTTTGGCACCCGGATTAGCGCACGCATTGTGCCAAGTATTGCAGGTGGCCAGGGTGCCGATCTGATGATCGGGTTGGCTGGCGACAGTGCACCTGGCCGGGAGCGATCAGGCAGCGTTCTCGTGCTGACAGACACAGCCCTACAGGCGGCCGTGTCGGCAGATATCTCCATTCCCGCTGAGGCTTTTCCCGCTGAGCTTGGTCGTCAGTTCCTCGGACTGGAAGCCAATGCCCGCCTCGGCGCATTTGCCTTTGTTAGCGATGTGGATGGTGATGGCTTGCCAGATCTGTGCCTCGCCAGCCAAAGTGCCGGACGGGTAACAGGCACTCTTGCAACCGGTGCATTCTATTTTCTTCCGGGCACCGTGCTGAGTGCAGCGTTTGGCGACAGTGCGCCAGTTTATGATCTGGCAGAAGCACTGAATAGCGAAACGCCCTGAGCTTTCCTGTCCCAATCAGAGCCGACCGAATCAGACAGACATTTTCGAGGGGCTCACAACCTGTGATCCAGAT
>CAYGNA010000200.1:0-7232 GCA_964351065.1 uncultured Pseudomonadales bacterium | reverse complement strand
CAGTCAGCGTACTGGTATCAACAGCGAGTTGGGCAGCGTTGATTGCTCTTGGTACGACAGCAGGGTCAACGCCGTTAAACGCGCTAATCTGGTTGTAGAGTGCCGCACCAGCGGGATTCTTCTCGGGATAGTCTGACGCGAGCGCCGCGCTTTGGAAAGCCGTGCGAGGCGCGCTGACCATTGCCGCTACCCGCCTCGCATCATTTATCGCGGTTTTATTGATAAAGACGCCTGGCGTGTGGCTCATGACCAGCGCACTCACTCGTTGCGGGTACTGCAGGGCGAGTTGGCTACCTGTCCAGCCACCCATTGACTGGCAGATGAAACAGGCCTGCTCTACATTGCAGCTATCCAGAATTTTAAGTGCGTCAGAAGGGAAAAGAGCGGGTAAAAAATGTTCCTCACTGCAGCGTGAGCGGGCAAAGTGGCGATGGTCAAATGTGATGACCTGATACCTGTCCGAAAAGTGTGCCAGCTGGTTAAACCAGATCGCTGCATTGCCACCCATACCATGAGCAAAAACCAGCGTTTGCGGTCCGTCACCATGAACCTCATAGTAGATATCCACCCCTTCATTGTGAATCAACGACATGTCTGGATCTCCTTTCGTCAGCTACTGACGGCTAGTTTCCGCTATCTGTAGACAGTTCGGCAACCTTAGCCGAGGTCTTGATTTTGTCTCTCGACAAAGTCATCTTCAGGTGCATGGTACACTCCCAGGCACGGCGCTGTAGAGTCCTTGCGTAGAAGTCGCGGTACGTGTCACTTACACCTTTTCACCAGCAGGAAACCATCCATGAATGACGTGATTTTGCACCATTATCCGGAATCACCGTTTTCAGAAAAAATACGGCTCATTCTTGCTTACAAAGGTGTGGCCTGGTGTAGCGTGGTGATACCCGTCATTATGCCCAAACCAGATCTGATTCCGCTGACTGGCGGATACCGCAAGACACCTGTGATGCAGATTGGTGCCAATGTGTACTGCGATTCTGCGATGATTGCTCGAGAACTCGACCGTCGTTATCCGCAGCATCCTGTGCTGCCGGCTAAATTTGCCGCAGCGGCAAGCGCGATGGCTGCCTGGACTGATACTTTTTTCTTCAAGGTTGCGGTTGCAATGGCTTTCCAGCCACGCGCGCTGGCAGGCTCCTCACTGTGGTCTGATCCACAGCAGGCGGCCGCGTTTGCTGCGGACCGGGCTGAGCTTACCAAAGGTTCAACAGCGCTGGCCATGCCGCTGGAACAGGCACGTCCCTATTTCATCGGTCATCTCGCTCGCCTTGACGAGCAGTTCAAGGCGATGCCGTACCTGTTTGGTGCAGAGCCACTCATTGCGGACTTCTCCACTTATCACTGCCTGTGGTTTATACATAAGAATGAAGCACTACGAGACGTTTTTTCTCCCTTTGCTGCGCTAAACCAGTGGATGATGCGCATGAGTGAAATGGGGCCGGGCGAGTCTGTCGAGATGACAGGGAGCGCAGCGCTTGCGATAGCGCGGGAAACCTCACCTGTTGTTAACGAAGACGTTGTTTCGGGGCTCGATGAGATAGCTGTAGGAAGTGACGTGGTTGTGACGCCAATTGACTATGGGTTCAATCCGGTGGTGGGCAGGCTGGTAGTCGCCAACACAGAAGAATTGGTTCTGCTGCGCGAAGATGAATCCATTGGCCAAATCGCCGTACACTTTCCACGACTGGGATTCAATCTCGCGCCAGCCTGATGCCGACGATCAAGAGAGCAGGCTGCGCGCCTCTTCAGCCTCGTTACTGAGTTCGTCATGGTCGCTGATTTCATCGACGTCTATACCGAGGTGTTCAAACGCGGTGACATCTTTCAGGTCAACCCTGGCCAGTGAATGATTGGTCTCCCTGTGGGCGATGAGATTGGCGACGCAGACCAGGTCGACGTAATCTACCCCGTCAGATTCACGTTCAAAGTCGAGGTAGCCTGCAGGTACCTGCCGCAGTTGTTCCGGGAATTCCCATTTGGCCAATATTCTCTCACCCAGTGTGCAATGCAGAATGTCTGATGTTTGGTCGATTTGCGCCTCGTCCCAGTCATTTTCGTCCGCCCACGTCAGGATTGGCAGTTTTCCAATACCGTGTACGAGTCCGGCGAGCGTTGCCTGCCCGGGGTCGAGAGCGGTGAAATGTGCGCAGTACACCTGGCACAACGATGCCACGTTGATGGAGTGTGACCAGGAAGCGCGCATACGTGAGTCAACCGCGTCCGATGTCGCCTGAAACAGTTGTTCCATCGCAATGCCGACAGCAAAGTTGCAGCTGTACTTGATACCCATGCGGGCAATTGCTGTTTGTAACGTTTCAATTGGTTTGATGGCGCGAAACAAGGGTGAGTTTGCGATCTGGATAATTCTGACAGCAATCGCTGCATCGGCACTCACCAGTTCACAGATTTCCGTTATGGAAATTTCTGGATCTTCTGCTGCCTGGCGGATCGAGAGAGCTGTTTCTGGCATGCTCGGAAGCAGCAGTTCGTCGTTGGCCAGGGCGGCCAAAATCTCTTCCTGTAACGATGTGATTGAATCTGCCGCCTGCACACTCATGCTTTGGTCCCCATTGGTTTTCCTGATGTATCGACCAAAAGGCGGCTGACTTTAGCAGGTATGACAAGCACCCATGTAACTTGCGCAGTTACCTGCTGAACTAAAGATTTATGCCAGGGGGACGAAATAGGGGCATAGAGGCGTGGCTGCGCCTGATTCACTCGGGGTACAATTTGCCTCTCAAGGCAGGGTAAACACCATGGATGAGACCAAGCTTCACCGATTGGGCCTGGCAGGAAGGCTTGCTCGGGAAAGCCAGCACGAACTGAACAACATCATGGCTGCCGCGTTCGGTTATACCAATTTGATGGTTGCTCGGGGCGGCGAGGCTGACATTGGTGAGCACCTGCGAGGCACGCTCATTCGTACGCGGAATCTGATGGAACGCTATTTTCTGCTCCTGCGCGATGTACCAGATGAAACCCGGCCCGTGATGGTACGCAAGTTAATGCAGGATGTTGCCGAGCTACTCAAAGTCTTCTCCTGCCACCACCTGATTATCGAAGACTCGCCGCAGCTGGAAGTCGAGGTAGACGTGCATCGACAGAAGGCCCTGCAGGCCTTGCTTGAGATTGCACTGGCCATACGTGAGGCCTGTCAAGGGGACGTCTCAGCGGACGCACGCGTTGTCGAGGGGAACATTGAGATCAGTTTAACTTCCGCGGGCGGCAGTATAGATGTCGACAATCCGGATTTTCAGTTAGCGCTGTCGCTATTGGGTTCGCTTGGCGCAACAGTCGTCATTGCTGGCCCTGCCCACGTTTCGATTTCGCTGCCTGAACACAGGGCAGAGGAACAAGGCAGCCAATCCTCCGCACAGGGGCCGGTTTTCCTGAGCGCTACCTGAAAACCCTGTTTCGGCAGTACCCTTTCCAGCAAATCTCTTCCTAAAGTTTTTCAGTCTGACGTCGTAAAACATTCCTGAACACCGACCCACTGCACCGGACTCAGGAGAACAACAACATGGATTACCCGACAGCGATGGATGAGACGTTCCGGATCGCAGTTGTTGACGACGATAAGGACATCTGCCGACTGCTCGCAGGCTATCTTCAGAGGGCGTGCTTTGAAGTTGTCACCGCCCATAGCCGAGCCGAGATGGATAGCGTGCTCGCAAGATCACATGTTGATCTTGTCTTGCTGGATCTGAATTTGCCCGACTCGCGCGGACTTGAAACAGCCAGGCACTTGCGATCCCTGAAATCCCACACCGGCATTATTATTGTGAGTGGTTCCGAGGACGCTGTTGACAAGGTGTTGGGGCTCGAGATTGGTGCGGATGACTTCATCAGTAAACCCTTCGACCAGCGGGAACTGCTGGCCAGGGTGCGGGCAGTGTTGCGGCGCGTCGCCGAATCGAGTCGTGGCCGGGGAGAAGGGCGAATCAGGTTCGGAGGGTTTGAGCTGGACCTGGACGCGAGGGAGTTGACCGACGAGGAGGGCAACCTTGTGACCCTGACCAGCCGCGAGTTTGCCCTGCTCAAGATTATGGTGTGCAGTGCCAATCGCGTCCTGCATCGTGAGCATATTCTTCAAAGTGTCGCTGGACGAGACTGGATCTATTCGGACCGTAGCGTTGACGTGATGGTGACCAAACTTCGCCGAAAGATTGAACAAGACCCGGCTCATCCCCGGTTTATCAAGACAGTTCGCGGCGCCGGTTACAAATTCACTGTGGCCGCCTGAGTCAACAGGCTCAATTTTTCTAAAGTTCTCGCGTTCAGGGTCGATATGAAGAGAAGGACTAATAGGAGTTGTCACTTGGAATCGATGGCATTCAAGGAAAGTTTGCCCATTTTTGCCAGCAGGCGAGTGGAAATTGTGATTCGTGCCTTGCAGATTCTGTTCGTCAGGGTACCGGAGGTCAGGATTATGTTCGGGACTTCAAACAATCAGCCGGAGAAACTGGCTGCTGCCATTGAGGCCTTTGCGACATTTGTAGACCAGCCCGATCGGCTTGGCCTGATGATGGAAAGAATTTCAAGTGCACATGTGCGAGCCCGGGTCAGTCGGGCTCATCTGGATGTGTTTGTGGGTGCGTTCATGCAGGCAATGGAGGAGATATTGCCCAGTGTCGTGGAAAGCCCGCAGGCACGGCGTGAATGGGAACAACTCATGTCGTTGGTAACAACGAGCCTGGCGAATCGTGCCGACGAAAAGTATAACGCAGAGCGCTTGCTCGAGCGTCAGTCGCAACTTGGGTATCTGGCATCCTGACCAGTAACAACGGGTATATACACTTAAATGAAGAATGAGCAGTTCGAACGGTTTCAACCGGCCACGCTCAATCCAGGTGGCGAATCGCAACCGCCATTCATGATGGGCATGATGCCGCGCCCGACAGAACAGAGTGACGAGAACATGTTTCTCGCCAATATGTCCCATGAGATTCGTACGCCCATGAACACGATTCTCGGTTACGCCCAGATTCTGTCCCGGGAAGCTGATCTTAGCAGCACACATCAGCAGAACCTGCAGTCAATTATCCTGAGCGCGCGACACCTGCTGTCGCTGATAAACGACGTGCTGGAAATTTCAAAAATTGATTCAGGCAGGGTCGAGGTAGTGCCGTCAGTCTTTGATGTGCGCATGTTGTTCCAGACTGTAGATGCTGTGGCGCGCAAACGACTTGAAGAAAACCATCTGGCCTTCAGCATCGACATCGAAGAGAGCGTTCCCAGGAACGTTCTGGCGGACGAGTCAAAATTCCGCCAGATCGTCGTTAATCTTGTCTCGAATGCTGTCAAGTATACGCAGCAGGGTGCAGTGTCAGTTCGCGTGCAATACCTCAAAGACAAGGCGTCGCTTGTTGTCCTGATAAAAGACAGTGGTCCGGGGATTCCCCAGGCGGATATCGACAAAATTTTCCTGCCGTTCGAACGGAGTTCCAGCAATGCAGAAACCGAGGAGGGGACTGGGCTTGGTCTGGCAATATCCCAGCAGTTTGCAAGGTTGTTGAAGGGTGAGATCAATGTTGTCAGTGAAATGGGTGTTGGTAGCGAATTCCGCCTGGTTATGCCGGTTGCCATACCTGGAGAAGGCCAGACTGAAAAAGATGAGAGTGCCTGCAAGCGGGTTGTCGGGCTAGCAAGTCACGGTCTGCGGATCCTGATTGTGGATGACAATCGCGAAAACGCGTTGCTCTCGGGTCAGTTTCTTCGATCGGTTGGGTTCGACGTTGAAGTTGTATTCAGTGGAGCTGACGGTATTGGCATGGCGAAGCGTTGGCATCCCGGACTTGTACTTATGGACAAGCGCATGCCGGAAATCGATGGTCTTGCTGCCATGAAGCAGATCAAATCGGACCTCAAGACAACCAAAGTGATTGTCGTAAGTGCCAGCCCCTTCCAGGAGGAGGGGGAAGAGTGCATTGTCGAGGGGGCAGACGGCTACATTCGCAAGCCTTATCTCGAGGATGAACTGTTAAAAGAAATCAGCCGAGTCAATGGCGTCAGGTATCGCTACGAGACGGTGAAGGTAGAACCGGAGAGTGACGGCAATGATATCAGCCTGACACTAAGTCACAATCAGGCGGCAGAGTTCGAATCGGCCCTGCTGTCCGGCGATATAGACGAGATCCTCAATCTGATTGACGCATGCAATGGCGGGAGCTCCACCCGTAGTCACCTGCGTCGTCTTGCACTGCAATTCAAATATGAAGAACTGCTTGCGCTTATTACGGCGGCGCAGGCTGAACAGACGCAATCCTCCATGTCGGGAGACGAGTGATGATAAATGACACGCCGGCCTCCGTATTGGTGGTTGATGACACGCCAGCTAATCTCGAAATCCTGACACATATGCTGAAGGGGCTCGGACACAGACCACGTCCTGTGCCAACGGGTGCCATGGCGCTGCGTGCGGCTGAACATGAGACGCCTGATCTGGTTCTCATGGATATCAACATGCCGGAGATGGATGGCTTCGAAACCTGTCAGCGGCTGAAAGCGGAACCGCGTACCAAAGAGGTGCCGGTACTGTTCATCAGTGCAAGATCAGATACCTATGACAAGATCCAGGCATTCCAGTCAGGCGGTGTGGACTACATTACAAAGCCCTTTGACCTTGATGAGGTGACTGCGCGAATCAAGACCCACCTGGAATTGTCCAGGCTGCAGAAGGCTCTGCAACGCCAGTACAAGGAACTCAAGCAACTCGAAGAAATGCGCGACAACCTGGTTCACATGGTAGTCCACGATATGCGCAGCCCATTGTCCGTCATCAAGATGGCACTGGCTTTGCTGTCCGAGAATGCAGACGTTCTGGATGAAGAAAGCAAACTGGATCTGGAGGCTGCGTCGAACTGCAGCCAGAAGTTGATGGTGATGGTTAACAACCTGCTTGATCTCAGTCGGCTGGAATCCGGCAACATGCCACTGAAACTGATAGAAACGCCGGTCATTACACTGGTTGATGACGCAGTGACCTCGCTACGTACATTTGCAGCAGAGCACAATCTTGTTGTTGAGCACCGGTCGCGTGGCGCAACTGTCACCTGTGACCCGGGTCTGGTACAGCGTGTTGTTGTCAATCTCACCAGCAATGCCATCAAGTTTACGCCAGAAGGGCGGACCATCAAGATCTCGACAGAAACCCTGGCGGACGGCAGTTGCTGGGTCTGCGTGGATGATGAAGGGCCAGGCATTTCACCGCAATATCA
>CAYGNA010000199.1:0-7265 GCA_964351065.1 uncultured Pseudomonadales bacterium | reverse complement strand
CGGTATGTCGGAAGAAACTAACGAACCTTCAGAAGCGGCGTCTTCGGCGGAAACTTACAATCTGGTGTTTTTCCCGCAAATTGCAGGAGACCAGGACTTCGAAAAAGTAAAAGGTAACCTGTCCGAGACCCTCAAAGTAGATATGGCCAGGGTTGAGTCCTGGTACATTGCCGAGACGCCGTCGGTGCTGCTGAAAGGGGTGGCGCTGGACGTCGCTGAGCGCTACATGCAGGCGATTCTGCAGTGTGGTGCATCCTGTAATATCCAGAAGAGCAGCGAATCCGGTGGTCTGACGCTGGTTCCGAAATCCAAGAACATCGACTTTTTTGTTTGTCCTGCCTGCGAATATGAAGAGGAAGTACCCCAGGGTACAAAATTCGAGCAGTGTCCCAAATGTGGGCTTGTCATTGCCAAGTGGGAAGAAAAGATGCGGGAGGAACGCGAGAAAGACGCAATCCGCCGCCGCCTGCTACGTGATGCCCGACATCAGGAAGACCGTGAAACTTCACTAAAACGCAAACGCGAGGAATTGGAACGACTGCGCCGGCTTGAACAGGAAATCATGAAGGAACTTGGGCTGAAACCGCCAGGTCGTGCCTGGATTTTCTTCGAGAAACATCCTTTTTCTGTAGCCTCGGCATTCGCCATCCTCGTCATCGCTGCTTCGGGACTGGTGCTGCACCAGGTGGATCGGTATATCGAGGCAGAAGCAGCGGCCGTCCAGGTACTGGCGCCGCCCAGCGATGAGATCCAGCAGATTGCCCCGGCAATGGCTGCGGCCGTACAGCTTCAGCAGAATGGCAACCAGGATTTGGTGACTGAAATGGCCGATGTCACCACTGTCATGCGCGGTCAGGCTGCCACACCTGCGCAGCAAATGATTGTTGCTGCAGCCCAGCAGATGATGAAAGGGGTTGATCCCGGTGCCTTTGTCGCGGCTGCGGCAAACATGTCTCTGCCCCGGCAGACAACGTTGCCTGGCGACAGCGGCGCCCAACCTGTTCCGGTGAACACAGATACACTGGGTGGCGTCTCGGGCATTCCGGGTACGCCACGCTTTGATCCACAGATGCTCGCTCAAATTGCACCACCCCTTTTGGAGCATGGTCCTGAGAGCGTGCTGCAGGTACTCAAAGAGAAGCGCCTGGTACCTGATGCGGCGAACCCGGGGACGAATATCGTCGTTGACGAATTGGAGGAAATGGACGGTTCCATGATCGTTGATCTGATGGAATCCCTGGCAGTGGACCAGGAATGGGATCAATACCTCGTGAGTAGTACGGAGTCGTTCTTGCTCCAGGGAAAGGTCGATGAAGCATCGGAGCTCGTCAATCGAATCAAGAATCCGGTGGTCAAAGTGCGCGCGTTAGGTAGCGTCATGGAACAAATGTGGCTGGATCAGCCTGGTGCCTCGTTACGCCTGCCGTTATCCCGGGTTAAGATTGAGATCGATAGGATTGAAGATCCGGACGCGAGAGCCCGTGCCATGCTTTCTCTCGGTGCGCGGTTGTCCCTGCTGGGTTATACCGCTGAGCCTGATGACGCCATCGCGTTTGTCAGGGAATTGATAGCCGACAGCGGTGATGTCTACGAAAAGTCGATGCTGTCAGCGCGACTTGCCGTCGCTTTCATGATGAACGGCAACAAGGATGCTGCACGGGGCCAGTTTCGCGCTGCAACTGACCTGGCTGGGCAGTTGCGTGACCCGGTGGAGCGAATCTCTGCGTTCACGAAGATAGCGCAGCGCTACTACGATGTGCGTAATCCCACGCTTGCCAATGAAATTCTGTCTGAAGCCCAGATATTGGCAGCTACCCAGTTGGAGTCACAGGAACGCTCGCGCATCTTTGCTGAAATTGCTGTTGCTCAGGCTTACCTCGGCGATCTGCCTGGTGCCATGATCTCGGTTCGCAACGCATCCGTGGACGAAGGCGAGCAGCAGTTGCTAGCCGCGCTCGCAGGGTCACTGATAGGCCAGGACCGCTACTATGAGGCGCAGTCGGTGCTTGATGGCATCACTGACGACTCCGCCTATTCGCGACTTCAACTGCGACTAATCACCAGGCAGATTTATTCTGGTAGCCTGGATCAGGCGCGCATCGGCCTGGCGCTCCTTGGTCGGCGGGTGCGTCAGATTAGCGACCCTGCCTCGCGAGGACTGATCCAGAGCCAATATGCACGTCTGCTGCTGCGAGTGCAGCAGCCTGATGAGGCTACCCGCAACTTCGCTGCTGCGCTGGCAATTTCGGCAGAACTCAAGGGTCGAAAGCAGTCCGTCAATCGGGCACTGGTTGCCCTCGACCAGGCGCGGGGGCTATTGCTTGAATCGGCCCGCATCACCATGGAAGACGTGACTGATTCGATCATCAAAGACCCCATCGACTCCGAAATTGCAGCGACGGGAAGGGTGCTCCGTGACCTGATGCCGGAAGAGGTTAAAGCGCAGATAGAAGCGAAGCGGGATTACTGATCGCGGGGTTGACCTGGCGCATTCGGACTTCGCCTCTAGCACATTGGTTGTTGCCAAATCGTTCACAAAACGTTGGCTGAACGCTGGTTAAAAGCTGATTTAGAAGCTGATTTAGAAGCTGATTTAGAAGCTGATTTAGAAGTAATACCTGAAGCTCGCATAAAGCGTGTTTGGGCTGCTGCCGTATTCGGAACCTGGTATGGGTGGATTGACCGCTGTTAAATGCCTGCCGAGAAAATGATAGTAGCCAAAGTCTATGTAAGTGTTTTGGCTTGCATTCAGTGTCCCGTTTAGCGAGACAAAAGCAGAGTTGTCAGACAGATTCACAATCGCCTGGAACCCGGCTGACCAAAGGGGTGACAATTGCAGGCTAAAAGAGGGGATCAGGTAGTGCCTGCCGAGCAGAAATACGCCGCCGCGCTGGTAGGCGACAGTACCCAGCCTCGCAAAATACTCACTCGGATCATCACTACCGGCCCCGTTGAAATGGTACTCGAGCAGGCCATAGGTGTTCTGTGAAAAGGCGTAGTCAACCCCTGTTGAGACGCGGATATAGTCCTCATCGCCATATGTGGCGGCACCTTCCAGCCAAAATCCGACACTGCCGATAGCCGTCTGCAGTCCACCGCCAAACATTGCCTGCCCGGCGTATCGCGTTACAGCAAATTGCAGGTCGACGCCGCTTAAATTACCCCGCAGTTGCAGGAATGCGGCTGATTCATCGGAACGGGCACCATCACCGAGTATGACACCGACGTCAATTTCGCCCAGTTGCCCGACCGGTCGCTGGAAGCGCAGGGCGTCAACACCTGCACGATACTCGGTGTTAAATGTCCTGACATCAAACGGCAGGAATACATCCGTCGGGTTGATGACCCGCGCCATGCCAAAGGTTATTGCCTGGCGACCGAGCGTGATGTCGCCACCCTCGAGATTGAGTTGGACATTAAAGCGATCAAGATTCTGCGTTACCCGGTTTTTGCCGTCAAAAATGGGTTCACGTTCAATATCCGTCAGCCGCCATGCGGCCGGCAATAACAAGTCGCTCGAGTCAAACGCCGGTGCCACAGAGTTGAAGGTCTGGTTAAGTTCGTAATGTAGTTGTAGTCCATACCTGCTTCCCTGCTGGTTCCACATCAGCCGGATACTGTTCTGGGACTGGCTCAGGTCTTCCTTTAGAATGGCAAAACTCTTGACATAGCCCGAAACCAGGTCGCTGGCCCATGCGACCTGGACTGCTGCCAGGAACATCAGTCCGGTCAGCGTGGTTGCCAGGAGCGCTCTGGGTCTTTTCATGCCTGGCGTTGCTCGTCCTGTTCGACAACCCCATCGCGCATATGGATGAGCCGTCGTGCCCGTTCCATGATTTTCTCGTCATGCGTGGAGAAGACGAAAGTCATTCCAGCTTCTTCATTGAGGCGCCGCATGACATCAAGCAGGGATATGCCGGTTTTTGAGTCGAGGTTGGCAGTCGGTTCGTCGGCCAGAATGATATCCGGGTTGGATGCCATGGCGCGAGCAACAGCGACGCGCTGCTGCTGTCCGCCGGAAAGCTCCGACGGCCGTCTGCGTTCCAGTCCATCAAGCCCAACCAGACTCAGGATTTCATGGACGCGGCGGGCACGCTCCCGCTTCGGTACGCCCTGCAATAGCATAATGTATTCGATGTTTTCTGCTGCAGAGAGAACCGGGATAAGGTTGTATGACTGAAAAATAAAGCCAATATGGTCTCGACGAAAGTCAGAGAGTTCTGCGCCTGTCATGGCATTGATGTTAACACCCGATAACTCCACTGCACCGCTGGTCGGTTCATCCAGTCCCCCCGCGAGATGCAGTAGCGTGGACTTGCCAGATCCTGATGGGCCAATTATTGCCGTGAACTCACCGGATTGTATCTCGATGGAAACACGATCGAGCGCCTTCACCTGCGTTGCACCATTACCAAAGTAGCGGCAGAGTTCAATGGTCTTGATAACGGCTGACATAAGGGGCTCCTAGAGGCTGCGGTGTAACGCGTCAGAAGGTACTATCCGGGAAGCAAAGCGGGCAGGGTAGGCCGCAGCAACCAGTGTCAATACCACCACGTAAAACGGGAAGTCGATAAACTGGGATGGCCTCTGCACGGCGCGAATGCTGTTAGCAAAACTGATACCAGAGATTTCCATTTCACCCATTGGTATGCCGTAGATACTGAACCACCAGTTGCCGAGGCCACCAATGAGCATGCCGAGAACGCAGGAAAAAAGTGCAATCAACCCGGCCTCGCCAAGTACCAGCAGCAGAATTTGACTGGGCCTCGTCCCGATGGCCTTAACGACGCCAATCTCATAGATGCGCTCGTAGATCGACATGAACATCGAGTTAATGACGCCGAGAGAGGCAAGCAGAAACAGGATTGAGCCGACCATCAGGCTTGAAAAACTGGTCATTTCAAGCATCGAGGATATCGAGGGGTTTGCGTCCATCCAGTTAACTGCTTCAATCCTTTCAGTGTTATACATCCGGTACACCGCAAGCCCGGGATTTGTCGCCTGCGCCGGATCCCCGAAGCGAAGGATGATCTGGTGACTGCCGGTGCCGAGCCCCAGCAGTTCCCGCGCCTTCGCAAGATTGATAAACACGCTGCTGTCATCAAGCTCGCGAACGCCAAATTCAAAAATACCTGATACACGGAACAGGGCCTGAACGAGTTCGGACGTACCGGATTCAGACATGGTGAGTACAATCCGGTCTCCAGATTCGACCTCCAACAGTTCAGCCAGTGATTTCCCGATGAGGATTTCGCCAGGATTGCCTGTCAGGTAGTTACCCGCAATGACGGCAGCCTCTATCTTGCTGACGCTGCGTTCACTGATGGCGTCGACGCCATAGATCAGTCCAGCCGACACGTTGTAGGTGCTGGATACCATGCCGCCGGTGATTGTCCTTGGCGCAAAAGCCGAGATAGCAGGGTCTTGTCCCAGTGAGTCTTCAATCTCTGCTGAATTGCCAAGCACAAGGTCAACGTCAAAAGTATCGCTGAAGCCGCGCCGCTGGATCTGGGCTTCGCCATTCAGGGTATCCGTCATGCTACTCGTCATGACATTGGACATACCGAGGATGACGCCGTCGGCTATAATCATCGCAGCAAGGCTAAGACCAATCAGCATGGCCGTGAGAATGGTCCGCCGGGTGTTTCGAAACAGGTTGCGCCAGGCGAGTTTGAGCGTCAGCAAGGGATGTTTGCTCCTAATAGGTTCGCATGGCGTCGATGGGAAGTACCCTGGCCGCGCGCAAGCCGGGCGGAATACTGACAACAATTGCGTAGATGTACACAATGGCTGCGGGCAGCAGGAAAACCTCAAGTGACAGTTCACCACGCATGTGCTGAATTGCAACCCCACCCATGTCGATTGGTTCAGGGAGTGCAAATCCCTGAAAGGTAAACCAGGCGTTGACCGGTAGCGCCACCAGGAAGCCCAATCCAATGCTGAAACCAGTTAGCATCAGGGTTTCCATTACGATTAGCGCCACAATCATACCAGGCCGGGTGCCAATCGCTTTCAGTACACCAAACTCACGGGTGCGCTCCAGTACGGACATGAGTACCGTATTGAGAACACCAATAAAAACGATAAAGAGGATGATACCCAGCGTGACACGGTTGCCGCGGCGATCTGCCTCCATCGACTTGTAGAAGGTATCCATGACTTCCTGCCAGGGTGATACATTGAGTTCAGGCAAATCAGCTTGCAGGTCACTTGCGATCGTTCGCGCATCATCAATATCAGACAGCAGAATCGCAAATTCATGCACACGGCCTTGCAGCGTGAGGAATTCCTGCGCGGCTGTCAGCGGCAGAAATACGGTCAGGCGATCAACCGAGCGCTTGTCACCGACAAAACCCTTAACGATAAAAATGTCGTTAGCGACCGAGCCGTCCGCCCCCTGGCTGATCAGTACAAGCTCATCACCCAGCGACAGATTCAGTGAGTCAGCAGCACCCTGGCCTATGATTGCGCCAAAGTATCCAGCGCCGTCTGGTGCATCATCAAGCCAATGTCCGGCAGTTAACTTTTTCTCGAGGCGACTGGTGCTGCGTTCGCTGATGACATCAACACCGGTTATCTGCACAGGCGTATTCTTGTTGTTGGCGTAGGCCAGTGCCGGGGCAAAAACACGGGAGGTTGCGGCACGTACTTCATCAAAGTCTGCCAGCACGCGCGTCACCCCTTCGGGATCATCAATCGTTTTGTGGATTCGAGCCCTGTGCACGTAGTCATCCTTGTGAATCTGCACATGCCCGGTTTGCTCTTCAGTGAACAGGCGAATGATGTTGCCATAGCTACCGTTTACGAGCGAAAAGGACAGGCAGCACAAAAAGTAACCACCGGCCATGGAAAGAACTGTCAGCAGTGAACGGCGACGTTGTCGCAGGACGTTTCGAAAGGCAAGCCGAAGCAATAGCGGCATTAGAACCTGCTCTTCAGGTTGCGCAGCGTAAAGTCATCCTCAGTAACATCTGCAGGGTCGAACTCGAGTTCATCGTAACGCACCAGGGTTCGATGTCCTTCCTTGTTGAGCGGGATCATTTCCAGCACTGAGGGAAGAAGCTTGCCAGAGAACAGTACGGGATCCCTGAATTCAAGCCTGCGCACCATAGTTCCATCGTCATCAAAGAAGTTTTGGGCGATTGGTATGAGGCGGCTTTTGTCTATGATGTAGTCAATCTTGCCCCAAACGGTAACCGTCTGCGCCTTTGGTATAAGGGTGATGAGATACTCATCATCAGTTTCGCTGAGCGACAGGTCATATT
>CAYGNA010000198.1:0-7277 GCA_964351065.1 uncultured Pseudomonadales bacterium | reverse complement strand
CTGAGAATCCGTAGTTCAGTAAATTCCATCGCATCAATGGCTATCTGGGTCTCCGCCAGCTTGCGGCGGAAGTCCTCATCGTCAATCAGCCGAACACCGCTGTTCTGTTCCTGGGCTGCAATCTGTTTGACATGTGAGAGGCTGGCTTTGAGGCCATGCGAGTAAGCATTGCCGCGCTCAAATTCCAACAGGTACTTGGCGTAGGTCCAGCCTTTACCCTCTTCGCCAATCAGGTTGGTCACCGGCACTTTCACGTCCGTGAAGTGAACCATGTTAATTTCCTGGAAACCTTCCGGCGGGTTATCGATGGTTTTGATTGGCACCACGTCGATACCCGGCGTCGTCATGTCAATCAGCAGAAATGAGATGCCCATCTGACGGATGTCTTCTTCGCTGGTTCGAACCAGGCAAAAGATCCAGTCGGCGTATTGACCCAGTGTATTCCAGGTTTTGGTGCCGTTGACAACATAGTGATCTCCGTCGCGCACGGCCTTTGTCTTGAGTGAAGCAAGATCTGACCCGGCACCTGGCTCCGAGTATCCCTGGCAAAACCAGATATCACTGGCAAGAATTGCTGGCAGGAACTTGTCTTTCAACTCAGTGGAGCCGTATTTCATGATTACCGGGGCAACCATACTCTGACCAAAAGGCATGACGCCAGGTGCACCGGCGGCCGCCATTTCAAGGTCGTAGAGATAGCGCTGGGTCGCTGTAAAATCTGGTCCACCGAATTCTTTTGGCCAGTTGAGCCCGGCCCAGCCGCGCTCGAACAGTTTCTTCTGCCAATAGACATGGTCTTCTTTGGTCAGGTGGCCATTGGCACTGCGCTTGTGGCGCTCGCGCATTTCTTCGGGGTAGTTTTCCGATATCCACTGCTTAACCTGCGTTTGGAACTGAAAATCTGCTTCGCTAAAACTAAGGTCCATTTGCCTTCCTCACATCTCTCGATTCGTATTATCCGACTTAAGTCCGGGACACGCCAGTCCGGGACGCGCCAGTCCGGGACGCGCCAGCCATGGCTGCGTTCTCTACCAGGCTGCGGCCGACCACCTTCAACGCCAGAGTTTCTTCAGTTCCCTCAAAAATTGATAGCACACGGGCGTCGAGCCAGTAGCGACTGACTGCTGACTCTTCCGCATAGCCCATACCACCATGAATCTGCATGGCCTCGCGCGTAATCCACTCGGCAGCCTTGCAGGCGAACAGCTTCACCAGGCTGGCTTCCATCTGTCCCCGGCCCTGGTCCATCAGGCGGCCTACAGCATAGGTATATTGCCGCGCTGCAGCCAACTGCGCTGCCATGCGAGCCAGTTTCACCTGGTTGATTTGATAGTCGCTGACCGGCTGGCCAAACACCTTACGGTCGCGGCCATATGATACCGCCTGCTCAAACGCCGCCTGCATCAGACCACAGGCACGTGCAGCCGTCTGGATTCGACCACCCATAAATCCACGCATGGTCAGGTAAAATCCACGACCCACACCCTGGCCTTCACCCACGACATGAGAGGCCGGCACGAAAAACTCGTCAAAAAACAGCTGGAAAGAATGCATGCCACGGTATCCAACCGTGGGAATGGAGCGGCCAGTCAGCCGACCTCCCTCCGGCTGCGTGACATCAATCTCGTGACCATCGTCTGATGGTTTTTCGACCATAAACAACGTCAGTCCACGATGACCGAGCGAGAGATCAGGGTCGGTTCGCGCCAGGGTCAGCAATACACCGGCTTTACCAGCAAATGTGCTCCAGGTTTTCGAACCAGACAATATCCAGCCATCGTCAACCGGTCGCGCCCTCATTTGCATGGAGGCCACGTCCGAGCCGTAGTCAGGTTCAGTGATGGCAATGGCACACAATGGGTGCCCCTCGGCAAGCTTGGGCAACCAGTGCGCCTTCTGCTCGGTGGTGCCGCCTTCCAGCAGCGCACGGGCCATAATCTCGGGCCGTGTTATCAGGCTGCCCGCCGCACCCAGCGAGGCGCGGGACAACTCTTCGGTCACGACTATCATACCCAGGCTGTCTTCATGTTCGTCCGGCAGCAAACCGCCATATCGCATGGGTACAGACAGCCCAAAACAGCCGAGTTCGCGTAAGCCATCAAGAATCTGATCCGGAATCATCTGATCTTCCCGGTGAACCTGCTCAGCCAGCGGGCGGACGACCTCGTCAGCAAACTGTCTAAAGGTGCGGGCCATCATGGCTTTCTCCATGTCGAGACCACGTTCGCCAAGCTCGCCCTGGCCGGCAGCAACGAGACCGCCAACACGCGCCAGGTTGTCGCTGGCCAGAACACGGGATAAAACTTGTCGATCATATGCCGCAAGCCTATCCATGGACACGCCAAAATCAGCAGGCGATCGCATCAGTCTGGCCAGCGTGTTCGTGACTGCCTCGGCTGCATAGATTGTGGCCAACTCAGGCAAAATGTCGCTGCGGCCAGAGGCAAAGTCGAGCAGGCAGCCAGCCGCCTCAAGTTCTGCCGTACTGACAGAAAGGTCATAGATGGTCTGCTGGTGATCATCCATCCGTTGACCAACAAACTGCTCGTCTTCTGTGCATGCGTCCCTGACAAAGCCAAGTGATTCACTAACCAGGTCAAGCACCGCACTCACCGGGACTTTGAGCATGTCCACGCTCACAATTTCTATTTTGATACTCTTGCCTCCACGATTTTGAGAAACGATCGCTGCGCCAGCTCAGCCGGGGTAACACCCGTTCGTGCCACTTCTTCCTCTGTTAGTGCGCCACAATTCAGACCCGACACAAAAAAATTCACCAGCCCCTGGCCGGTTGCCGCGTCATCGAAGGTATTGCCAGTCAGTGACGCCTGCGCCGCACGGTCTACAAAGGTCTGCAGGCGCGCTATTGAGTCTTCCACACCGGTCAGGAAAAAGTAGTAAACAGCGGCAAAACGCACCGGGATCTGGGCTGGATTCAGGTCCCAGCCCTGATAGAAACCAAGCCGCAGTGAATGCAGAATGTTATCGAAATGCAGTTTCCAGGCGGCTTGAACCACAGCCTGGTTTTCTGCCTGCTGTGCCGCCGACAATTCACCCCGGTGCGGACCAATGGGCATCACGTTGGTAATACCATCTGAGAGACTAACCGCGGTGCCAGTTAGTGAGACCTGCATCAGGTGACGGGCAAAATCAGCGGCAGGATGACGGTGATCCTGCCAGGTTGACGCAATATTGCATGACGCTGTGTAGTCAAACGTACCCAGTATGGCGCAGGTGACCCTGCCCTCACCTGCTTCGACCAGTGCGGGTATGCCTACCCTGCCATCCGGCGTCAGTATGGACTGGATCGTTTCGATCATCAGTTCCAGGCGAACAGGCTGTGCTCGAAGTGACAAGCGGCTTTCCAGCAGTGTCAGCGCCTGCACCAGTACGCTGACCTGTTCAGGACTGGTTACCTTGGGCAGCGTTACCACAAAGTCCTCTGGCAGTTGTCCCGCCTGATCCATCAGGGTGGTCACAAAAATATCCAGTGTGCGCAGTGATCGCTGCCGCGCTTCTTCCGTGAGCGCCTTGATCCGGATACCAACACGTCCAGGCAGCGTTTCGGTCTGAAGTCCGTCAGCCATCGCATTGGCTGCTGCTACAGCGTGAGCATCTTCTTCATCATCAGTGCGCGTGCCGTAGCCATCCTCAAAATCGACCCGGTGATCTTCAATGGGCTCGTCACGCAGTTTTTTTGCAACGCGCTCGAAGACGAGCCGGGCAATCCTGGTTTCAGCCGATGTTGGTGTACGCCCCAGATCCATGTATCCGCCAAAACCCAACGCACGGGCCAGAGTTTCGAAGTCAGCGGCATAGGTATTGAAACTGGCCTGTGCCAGCTGTGCAAGTTTGGCAGCAGCACCCGGCTTGTAGAGGTTAGCCCCGCCATAGACAGTGTGAACCGGCTGGCGGGTGAGCGGTACTCCTGGAAATCGAGCGGCAAAGGCATCGTTGGCAGTCGTCAGCGCGGCCATCAGCGGGCTGAGATCATCGGTTGACAGCGTTGTCGTGACCATGGTGAGACGTTCCAGAAAAGGTGCTAATACTAACCCGCCGACCAGCCGGTGCAAACGTGACTATATTTGGTTATCTTAGGCGCCTTTTCTGCCTCCCTAGGAGCTCCGTGTGGCCGACATCACTCCCGTCAGGGAATACTTCTTTGATCTTCAAACCCGTATCTGCGATGCACTCGGTGCTATTGATGCCAGTGGTGGTTTCAGCGTTGAAGATATCCATGCCGACAACGGCGCTCATTCGCGGCCGCGCGTTCTGGACGGTAATCATATAGAGCGTGGCGCAGTGCAGTTCTCTTACAGCATTGGTGACAAACTGCCGCCTGCGGCCAGCGAACGTAATCCCCACCTGGCTGGCAAAGGGTTTCAGGCAGCAGCAATATCGATGATCATGCATCCCCGAAATCCCTATGTACCGACGTTTCACGCCAACCTGCGCTTTTTTGTCATTGATGAGAGCAGTTGGTACTTCGGTGGCGGCTTTGACCTCACCCCCTACTATCCGTTTGAGGAAGACGTGGTTCACTGGCACAAAACCGCGCAAGCCGCCTGCAACCCTTTTGGACAGGATGTATACCCACGACTGAAAAAGTGGTGCGACGACTATTTCTACCTGAGTCATCGACAGGAACCGCGTGGCGTTGGCGGCCTGTTTTTTGATGACTGGGCCGAGGGTGGTTTTGAAGAAAGTTTTGCTTTTGTCAGGAGTATTGGTGATCACATACTGCCCGCCTATCAACCCATCCTGGAGCAACGCATTGATACCCCCTGGGGAGAACGAGAAGAAGACTTTATGCTTTACAGACGGGGTCGTTATGCGGAGTTCAATCTCGCGATAGACCGCGGGACCCGCTATGGCATTCAGTCGGGCAGGCGGATTGAATCCGTGCTGGCTTCCATGCCGCCACGCGCTATCTGGCGCTATAACTGGCATCCAGCGCCAGGCACGGTTGAGGACAGGCTCTATACAGACTTCCTGCCGCCGCGCGACTGGATATAACAAATTACTTCATAATGATTACGTAACATATTGTTTTAAAATATTATGATTGAATCTAAACTGCCTTCAGTTGGTACCACAATCTTCACGGTCATGTCACAACTTGCCCAGGAGCATGGGGCGATTAACCTGTCGCAGGGCTTCCCCGACTTTGCCACCCCGCCAGAACTTGTTGACCTCGTCGACAAGTACATGCGCGCCGGCAACAACCAGTATCCGCCAATGACAGGTGTGCCATACCTCCGTGAGCAGATCGCGGCAAAGATGAAAACGCACTATGACGCAAACGTGGATATGGACACCGAAATCACCGTGACGTCCGGCGCAACCGAGGCACTGTTTGTTGCCATTCAGGCCTGTATTGGCACAGGAGATGAGGCCATAGTGCTGGATCCATGCTACGACTCTTACGAACCAGCCATTACCCTGGCCGGTGGCGTCACACGTCACATTCCACTCGGGCCGGGGTTTGTACCCGACTGGCAGGCAGTGAAAGACGCGGTGACAAACCGCACCCGACTGATTGTTGTGAACTCGCCTCACAACCCCTCGGGCAGCGTTTTCTCACAGGCTGACCTGGATTCACTGGCCGCTATTGTCGCAGATACACCTATCCTCGTAATTTCGGATGAGGTCTACGAACACATGGTCTACGACGGTGGCAGGCACATCAGCCTGTTGACGCACGCAGCTCTCAGGCAAAAAAGTTTTGTGGTGTCCTCATTCGGCAAGACCTATCACGCGACCGGTTGGAAGGTGGCCTACTGTATCGCACCACCTGCGCTGACAACCGAATTCCGCAAGATACACCAGTTTGTGACTTTCACGACACACACACCCAGCCAGTGGGCATTTGCTGAATTTATGGCCACAACACCCTCGCACTACCTGGAGTTGCCAGGTTTTTACCAGGCCAAACGTGATCTGTTCCTGGCCGAAATGGCGGGTTCCGGTTTTGTGCTTGCACCCACACAGGGGACCTACTTCCAACTGGCTGATTACAGCGCTATCTCCAACATGCCGGATACCGAATTTGCCAGGTTTCTGACCACCGAGGTCGGTGTTGCTGCCATTCCAGTTTCTGTGTTCTACAAAACGGCACCAGACCAGCACATTGTGCGATTTTGCTTTTGTAAGGGGGACGACACGCTTAGACTCGCCGCGTCACAGCTCAAAAATCTAGCGCTCAAAAATCTGGAACAGGCATGACCCTGACAGTCTCTCTCGTACAAACCGAATTGACCTGGGAAAATCCAGGTGCCAACCGGACACACTTTGACCACCTTCTCAGCACGGTCTCAGACACAGACCTCGTGGTATTGCCTGAGATGTTTTCAACCGGCTTTTCAATGAATTCAAGCGCACTGGCAGAACCCATGACAGGGCCAACTGTGCAATGGCTTGCGCAGCAAGCGACTGCCTGCGATGCCTGCATCTGCGGCAGCATGATTGTTGCGGAGAACGGCAACTACTTTAATCGCTTTCTGCTGACACAACCCGACGGCGCGGTCTACCAGTACGACAAACGCCACCTGTTCCGCATGAGCACGGAACATGAAAACTATTCTCCAGGAGCCAACCGACTCACAATTGAGCTCGGCGACTTTCGGCTTTTCCCCCAGGTCTGCTACGACCTGCGCTTTCCGGTCTTTTCCCGCAATGACCTGGGTTATGATCTTATGATATACGTCGCCAACTGGCCCGCCGCGCGCCGCGAACACTGGCTGGCGTTGCTTCGGGCCAGGGCTATCGAAAATCAGTGTTACGTAATTGGCGTAAACAGACTGGGCATAGATGGTAACGGGGTTACTTACAACGGCGATTCAGTTGTGTTTGACTGGAACGGACAGTTGATCCTCGATTTGGGTGATCGCGAAACCATTGGGCGTGTTGAACTGGATAAGGCAGCGCTGGAAAACTACCGGGAGCAGTTCCCGGCCTGGAAAGATAACGACGCTTTCCAGCTACAGGATCTCGAGTAATGCCCGCTCCCGACTAGCGTGGGACCAGCGCCTCGCACTGGTTGTCGTACGTGTACCGCAGACGATTAATGAACTCGTAGTTCCGGTTCATCTCGTCTGTGAGTTGCGAGAGGGCATCCTTCCAAGCCGACTGAAACATTTCTTCTGCCATCTCGCTGCCGTACGCTTCTGCTGCTGACTCTCTGGCAAGGGCCATCAACAGATTCATTTTGTCTTTCTCGACTTCCGCCAGTGACGCGAGGTCGCGCCCATATCTTTTGGACATGGAACCAACCACCA
>CAYGNA010000197.1:3180-7306 GCA_964351065.1 uncultured Pseudomonadales bacterium | reverse complement strand
AATGTGTCAGTGAGGTTGGCAAGGGCACAGAGTTCCGTATCCTGCTACCCATTACAGACATACACACTGCATCATTAGAAACCGAAACCAGGCACGAACCTACGTTGGGTAGTGAACGAATCCTGCTTGTCGATGATGAAGAAATGATCGTGGATGTGGTCGCCAATATGCTACATCGACTGGGTTATGAGGTAGAGGCTCATACCAGCAGTCTGGATGCACTGGAACGGTTCACTGCCGAGCCAGACACCTTTGACTTGCTGGTGACAGATCTCACCATGCCAAACATGGGTGGTGATGCACTTGCCGCCAGGGCTCGTGAGATACGCGCCGACCTGCCTATCCTTATCTGCTCTGGTCTCAACACAAACGATAATCCGGCACTCAATGATGCTTCAGACTCTTTTGTGTTTATCCATAAACCGTTTGCGCTTAATGAACTGTCACAGTCCATCCGGAACCTGCTTGGTGAAAGGCGCAGCGAACGCAGGCAAACACCTCGATTCGAACCGCAGCATTCAGCGTTTGTCGTCTTCCGGTCGAATCCAGAAATGCGGTGCCCCGTAGTTGATGTCAGCCTGTCCGGGCTTGCGATTACCTGCGAAGAGTCACTGCTACGCCTTGACGCACTATCGATCGTCAGTGATGACAACAAACACATTCTTGAAAACGTCGCCTGCAAACCCGTTTCGAAAGTGTTAGTTGGCGCCGACGAGCGCCGGGTAAGGCTTGGCATTAACTTTGAAGAGTTAACTGTTCAGCAGTCACAACAACTTGAGCGCTATCTGTCAGGTGAATCAAATCACGTACACTAGCCGCGGCACGTCATATACCCCATGAGCAAACCCGTCTCAGACGCTAATCGAATCGAGTCGTTGGATGTACTTCGGGGTTTCGCTCTGCTTGGTATCCTTTTACTCAACATTCTCGGGTTCGGTTTGCACTCCGCAGCCTACTCCAATCCCGGCTTCGACTTGTCAGGCGAACTGGATGTCAATCTGGTCACCTACGTTACCGTCGAACTGTTTGGCGAGGGTGCAATGCGTGCGTTGTTTTCTATGTTGTTCGGCGCTGGTGTGGTCCTGTTCACAACAGGAGACCGCACCGGGCGAGGCTGGCTGCACTACAAGCGCACATTTTGGCTGCTTATGTTTGGCCTCTTTGACGCGTTTATACTGTTGTGGACGGGCGATATTCTAGTGACTTATGCCCTCGCTGGCGCATTCCTGTACCTGATGCGAAATGTTAGCGCCGCAAGGCTTCTCGCTGCGGGCACCGTGTTGCTCATCATCATTTCAGTGTTCTATGGCGGATCGCGAATCGCCATTGACGAAGCCCGGGAGGCGGCCACCCTTGTCGCTGACGCGCAAGCATCAGAGAATCTGAATCCCGCAATTGTGAGCACTGCCGCAATCTGGGATGAATTTAAAATAGACTTTGTCCCAACGAATGCGCAGGTTGAAGAAGAATATGCAGCACGCCGGGACAGTTACGCTTCAGCATTTACCTGGACCATCAAAAAGAATATTGAGATGCTGACGTTCATTATCCCGGTGTTCCTGTTCTGGGATGCGCTGGCGATGATGTTGATTGGCATGGCCTTATACAAGTACGGCGTGCTTTCCGGCACAGCGCCGGGCCCGGTGTACTTTAAGCTCATGATTTTTGGTTTTGGGATTGGCCTGGCAGCCAACGGCTTTGAAGTATTCGGCGCCATTGCCAGCGACCTTGACTTGATTCATGTGTTCGCTCAAATGCAGCCCAGCTACCACGTTGGCAGAGTTGGTATGGCGATGGGCTATATTGGATTACTGGTTTGGCTAACGCGACAGGGTCACCTGACCTGGGTACGAACTCGTCTCGCTGACGTCGGCAAAATGGCGCTAACCAACTACCTGCTGCACTCTTTCTTTTGTCTGCTGATTTTTACCGGTGCGGGTCTGTCGCTGGTCGGTGAACTCAGTCGTGCGGCACTCTACCCGATTGTATTTACAATCTGGGGAGTCCAGCTTGTCTTAAGCCCATGGTGGCTCAGACGCTTCCGATTTGGTCCTGTCGAATGGCTCTGGCGGGCGCTCACCTATGGCGAACGGCCGCCCTTCCGGCGTATGTAAATCTGTTTTCAGAGGACAATAAACCAGAGAATGTCTGCTTCGATTTCTCGGGCATAACCCATATGAAAGCAGTCAGGGCGGATATCGCCGAACTGGACCAGAATGGCATCACAAAACTTGCGCTGCCGCGTATCGGCGACCCTGGTGTCATCCCTCTCTGGTTTGGTGTGAGCGACCGGGTAACACCCGCCTTTATTCGCGATGCAGCCGGCGTGAGATAGTACTTGAGCATCTTGGGAACCATCCTCTCATAGACCTGTCGCCGCCACTCGCCGCGTTCTACGCTTTCCCCAAAGTGCCTGGCATCAAATCCAGTTTTGGTTTTGCTGAACGATTGTTGGCAGAGGAAGATGTGGGCGTCGCGCCTGGCTTTACTTTTGGCACGGGCAACGAATCACACTTCAGGCTGTGTTTTGCGCCCAGCCATGAAAGGCTGCGGGAAGGGCTAACGCGCATTGTGCGTTTTGTTGAGCGCCAATACGGCTGAAGTGTCAAAAATCTTAACAATCAGCGTAACATAAGCCTATTCTCCACTCTGTAAACTGACGCTCTTGTATTCTGTTAATGACACCTCGCGGGACCAAAATCCATGAAAAAACTGCTCTGCTTTGTAGCCAGCCTCTGTCTGGCTAACACCTCTTACGCCTCAGAAATGACACCTCCCGCCACAACCTGGTTCGACGCGGGGCAAGCGTTTGTCACAAAAAAACAACAACAGTTTCCAGGTGGAAAGAAAAGAGCCCGAAACGTGATCCTGTTTATCGGTGACGGCATGGGTATTGCCACGGTGACAGCGGCCAGGATTCATGAGGGACAGATAAACGGGCAAAGCGGCGAGGAAAACCTGCTGTCTTTTGAGACTTTTCCCGCCGCTGCTTTCTCCAAAACTTACGCTGTTAACCGTCAGGTGGCAGATTCTGCTTCTACGGCAACCGCCATGGTAACCGGGGTAAAAACCAACTTCGGGGCCATCAGCGTGGATGAAACCGCAAAGCCAGGCATTTGCACGGCAGGCAACCTGACCACAATACTTGAAATGGCCGAGGCTAAGGGACTCTCTACCGGTGTTGTATCCACAGCCAGAGTCACTCACGCAACACCAGCGGCCCTGTACGCGCACGTGGTGAATCGGAACATGGAGCGCGACGCCGAGCATGGCTGTCCCGACATCGCTTCCCAGTTGATTGATTTTCCCTATGGTGACGGTCTGGAAGTTGCCCTGGGCGGAGGCTATCCCGCATTTATTCCGTCCACGCGCGCCGACCAGCGTGACTTGGTGACCGAGTGGCTAGCCACCGGTAGTGGTGCCCGTTTCGTGCGAACCCGCGAGGAACTTCGCACCGTTGATTCAGATACAAGCAGGCTGTTGGGGCTATTCTCGGATTCCCACATGGACTACGAGATGAGGCGCGGGCCAGAGCAGCCTTCACTCACTGAAATGACAGAAGCGGCCATCAACCTGGTCCAGGGAAACCGCAAAGGATTTTTCCTGATGATCGAAGGCGGACGCATAGATCACGGTCATCATGCAGGGAACGCCGGTCTTGCACTGACAGAAACAATTGAATTCAGCAATGCCATCAGGCGGGCCACCGAACTGGTAGACGACAACACGCTGATTATTGTCACCGCCGACCATAGTCACGTGATGACGATGGCCGGATACCCGGCCCGTGGCAACCCAATTCTGGGCATTTCAGGCCCGGACAGTAACAAGATGCCTTACACCACGCTCGGCTATGGGAATGGTCCTGGCTATCGCGGCGGCAATCGCCCTGACCTCACGAACGTAGATACCACAGCACCTGACTTCCTCCAGGAAGCCACCGTACCAACAGCCTCAGAAACACACGGTGGTGAAGACGTGCCTGTGTATGCAAAAGGTCCCGGCAGCCAGTGGGTCAATGGGGTGATGGAGCAGAATGTAATCTTCCATGTGATGAAAGCAGCCCTGCGGCTATAAGGGGAACTTCAGGGTACACCCTTGCGTCGCGGCAAAGACCAGCCCCACA
>CAYGNA010000197.1:0-3170 GCA_964351065.1 uncultured Pseudomonadales bacterium | reverse complement strand
CCCACACCAACGCACTGGCACGAACGACAAAACAGGTTGCCGTTGCAACCCAGATAGCGATCGATCGCGGCAGAAGGTCAAACTGGATCAGCAGGACAAAGGCGAGCGCGCCTGCAAAGGCCGCGGTCGCATAAATATCCTGGCGTAACACCAGCGGCACTTCGTTGCAGACCACATCCCGCACAATGCCTCCAAAAACCGCGGTCACAACGCCCATGGCAACTGCAATTGTTGGCGAACCAGTCAGCGCGAGTGCTTTCGCTGCACCGGCAACACAAAAGACGGATAGCCCAATGGCATCAGCCCATAGTAGCCAGCGCTCTACCTTTTCAAAAATGTGATCTGCGATATAGGTCAGAAGTGCCGCCGCGATAATCAGCCAAAGATAAATGGCGTTTTGTACCCAAAAGACTGGGGCATCCAGCGTAATGTCACGAACCGTGCCACCACCCACCGCGGTAATGAGAGCAATCACGATGAACCCAAAAATGTCCATGCCACGCTTATCGGCAGCAAGCGACCCGCTCACCGCAAAGACAAAGACACCAAAAAGATCAAGCCAATAGAGCAAGTTCGTGTCCCACCAGGCAAACACAAGGGCGCGAATTATACCGCGTAGTCACAACAAGCACGGCACATTGAAAGCATCTGCCGTTAAAGCAACCAGTTCTACGACCAGTGATTCATTCAGTGCGCTAACCACCTCAACAATCTCCTGCTCATTCATGGCTGTACCAACAAAATACATGGCCATGCGCGCTGCAAAGCGCTCGACGAGACGTTTACCTGCCTCGCGTGGACTTCCTTCCATGATGGATGACCAGAGCCAGGACCAGGGCATGGAAAATTGCGCCGTAATCCGTACACTGTCACCCCGCATTTCGGGCAGCCGCGTTTTTGTACGCTGGCCTGGTAACTACGAACACTGGTTCCTTTTAGAGCCTTACTGGAGAGAATGGCATGAGCGAAGCGATTTCAAACAATCAAACAGAAGCACCAGCACCGCTGAAGCGGCCAGGTGACTCAGAAGAGGTCATCAAGGGCCCAATTCCAGCAGCCAGCGAGGTGGCTCTGGAAGACATCAATCCCATCAGTGCAAGGATGTTCAGCGAGGACCGCTGGGGCGAATACTTTGATCGTCTTCGCAATGAAGATCCCGTTCACTTCAACCAGACCGAACTGGCCGGCCGCTTCTGGTCACTGACTCGCTATGAGGACATCAAGCGGGTCGATACTGACCATGAAAATTTTTCTTCGGCCAATGGCATCACCCTGGGTTTCCCCGTCGACACCCCGCTGCCTGAAGGCGCATTGGCCATTAGCATGTTTATTGCCATGGACCCCCCAACTCACGATGTGCAGCGCAAGACAGTAACTGGCGTCGTTGCGCCCAGCAACCTGGCCAAGCTCGAACCACTGATTCGCGAACGCACCGCCAAAGTGCTGGATTCGCTTCCCGAGGGTGAGACTTTTGACTGGGTGGACACTGTTTCCATTGAGCTAACCACCATGATGCTGGCTACCCTCTTTGATTTCCCTTTCGAGGAACGTCGCAAACTGACCCGCTGGTCCGACGTCGCTACCGCTGTGCCAGGTGCAGGGGTTGTTGAAACCGAAGAAGAACGCCGCGCCGAACTGATCGAGTGCCTGCAGTACTTCACGCAACTCTGGGAGGCGCGCAAGCAGAACCCGGGAGAAGACCTCATTTCCATGCTGGCCCACGGCGAGGACACCCGCAACATGGAACCGCTGGAGTTTCTCGGCAACCTGATCCTGCTGATTGTTGGCGGCAATGACACTACCCGGAACACCATGACGGGCAGCATCTACGCCATGAACAAGTTTCCCGAGCAGTACAAAAAGCTCGTTGCAACCCCTGCACTGATTCCGCAGATGGTGGCAGAACTCATTCGCTGGCAGACACCGCTTGCGTATATGCGCCGGACCGCAAACAACGACTGCGAGATCCGCGACAAGCAGATCAAGAAGGGTGACCAGATTCTCATGTGGTACGTCTCAGGCAATCGGGATGAGTCAGTCTTTGAAAACCCGAACGAGGTTAATATCGAACGCAAGAATGTCAGGAACCACCTGTCGTTTGGCTTTGGTATTCACCGCTGCATGGGCAACAGGCTCGCCGAACTGCAGTTGCGTGTGCTCTGGGAAGAAATCCTCAAGCGGTTCGATAAGATCGAGATCCAGGAAGAGCCCAGCCGAACCTTCTCCTCCTTTGTTAAGGGCTACACCTACCTGCCCGTCAAGGTGACCCGCAAGCAAGCCTAGAACCTAGTGCATCCCGGCGGCTAATTCGGCCGTCGGGAGCATGTACTTTTTAACTGGCAGGTAGTCGTTAACTGGCAGGTAGTCGCTGGCGCATCTCGATGAGCCTGCTGTCTTGTATGGCAGCCGACCTGATTGAAGAAATGCTTTGGTAGTCCGGGTCAGCCAGCATCTCTACAAACTGTCGCCGCGTGGGGTACCGGACAAGGATGACCCTGTCCCATTCTTCGCCTCCGATAATCGAATTCAGTGCATCACCCATCCAGATGGGTTCACCACCAAATCTTGGTCCCAATTCAGCAAACCGACGCCCGTATTCCCGATAGGCTGCTTCCCCGGTCAGGCCATCAACACCCTGCCCCTGCTCCGCAGTTTTACGAAACCTGAGCAGATTGAGCATGACAACCGGTTCTTCCAGATCACCTTTCGCCATCTCTGCCAGCGCCTCGCGATTTGCTCCAGCTGCCATTTTGCGTCCTTCCTGTCAGTATTTTGAATTCGAATCCAAGGTTATCTAAGCACGGGCCACGGGCCCGGGGAAGACCCCATGTCTATCACAGGATAGCGCTTTCACTAAACAGGGTGGTTATCTCACCTTTGCTTGGTTACCCTTTTTAATCGGTAGCTACCAGGCCGGCGGATGTGTACCTGGCGGCGCTGACGGAATCTTCCAGGCAGGTGTGACGCGCGAAAACCGTGCAGCGTGTGGCATTGCTGTCATTGCGCCAAAGCCAGACGGATAATCCAGGGCGTGCGCCCTGAGCGCGAGATCGGACGAGGAAAAGTTCCCATCAATTCGTCCCAGCTGCCTTAACCACCAGGCGGTTTGAGCGAGAGAGACCTCTACGGGCCAGCTGCCACCTTCAGTCATCTGGCGTCTGAGTGCAGCC
>CAYGNA010000196.1:0-7329 GCA_964351065.1 uncultured Pseudomonadales bacterium | reverse complement strand
CGCCCTTCGCTAGGCTACTAAACCGTGGTTTTCTCGCCGTAGTATTTTTGGTCAGTATCTGGCATGAGTGAACATTTTGATGTTGTTGTCATCGGCAGCGGCTTTTCCGGCATCCTTTCCCTCATTCACCTCAAGGAAGCTGGCGTAACCAATCTGCGCCTGTTCGAGATGACGCCATCAGCAGGAGGCGTATGGAGCGACGGCGGCGTTGGTGCTTACCCC
Organism: uncultured Pseudomonadales bacterium; assembly: GCA_964351065.1. Lineage (GTDB taxonomy): Bacteria > Pseudomonadota > Gammaproteobacteria > Pseudomonadales > Azotimanducaceae > JANQJA01. The sequence continues at coordinate 7,107 of CAYGNA010000196.1, read as the reverse complement.
GGCGCTGCCTGTGACGTACCGGCATATACCTACCTGCCGTTTCTGGATCGCACGGGATTTATCCCATCAAAAAAATATGTGAGCCAGCCCGAAATTGCCGGATACGCCGAACTGCTCACCGATCATGGCGGCGTTCGTGAATACATGCGTTTCAAGCGCAAGGTCGTATCCCTGGAATATGTTGGTGCCGGGCACCCCGGTGATGACAAAAAGGTGTGGCAGGTCAGTACCGTGGACACAATTTCTGGCGAACCTGCTGACATTGTGACCTGCCAACATGTGGTCACGGCCAACGGTCCACTGTCGAGTCCGCGTTTACCCGAAGTCCCTGGGATGGACACGTTTTGTGGCAAGAGTTTTCATACGGCGAAGTGGGATCAGAACGCTTCGCTCTCGGGCAAGCGCGTCGGCGTCATTGGCACCGGCGCGTCGGCGGCCCAGGTGATCGCCGCCATTGCTGACGATGTTGATACATTGACAGTATTCCAGCGAACACCAACCTGGTGTGTACCTCGCAATGACGAACCCACACCACCGGACCTGATCGAGAAGTTCAAGGCTGGCGGCTACGGCGAGTCACTACGCCATGTTGAATGGGAGAATCCTGCGCCATCAACCGAAGGCGCAGTACCTTTTGAAGCCCTGCACAACGAGGCTCAAAACGCCGCCATCTGCGCGCAGATTGCAGCCGGCATCAAAATGGCTGTCAAAGACCCTGAAACAGCGCGTCTGCTCACACCCAACTATCCCTTTTTCTGCAAGCGGGCGCTGTTTATTGATGACTACTACACAACCTTCAACAAACCAAACGTGACGCTGGTGGACGACCCCGGCGGCGTCGTGGCCATCAATGAAAGTGGCCTTGAGATCGCGCGAGGCGAGACGTTTGAACTTGACGTCATCATTTACGCCACCGGCTTCGACAGCAATTTTATTCCATTCCCCATCATCGGCAAAAACGGTACTTCGCTTGCCGACAAGTTTGGTGCCAATGCCGCCAACAACTATCAGATGACACGACCCCACTCACTCTGGGGTATCCATGTTGACGAAATGCCAAACATGTACATGATGATTGGTCCCCAAAGCCTGAACCCCGTCACCAACGTGACACTGCTCTGTGAAGAACAGGCCAGGTATATTGCGAATCTTGTGGCTGCCATGAAAGCTGCAGACCAGACTGAAGTTGAACCCACCCGCGCGGCCGTTGACCAATGGACCCGGCTTTGTGAGTCAACCTCTGAGGGCAAGGTCTGGCTGCGTTGCAACAACTGGTATATGAAGACCACCAAAACCGACGCTGCGGCCGGACGCGAAAGGTCAGCAGGAATGTGGATGGCATCTTACCCGGACTATTTGCGTCACCTGCTCGGTAACGAGGGTGGCACCCGGGAAGAACTGTTGGCATTTCACTGAATCTCATGAATCGCTGCTGAGAAATGGCAGATTTGCCGGTTATGATTTGCTGCGCTTGTCAGAAAGCTTGATGTGATCAGTGATCCGGCCCGAACCAGGAAAAATGAACCAGGAAAAATGAACCAGGAAAAAATGAACCAGGAAACTCGAATTGCCGTGTTGTGCGGTGGCCCCTCCGCTGAAGCGGCAGTCTCAAGGGTATCAGCCCAGGGTGTCGCGGAGGCGCTGCGATCACAGAACTACGATGTCACCGTGATCGAACTGGATCACAACCTGCACACGAGGCTCGCGGATTGTGGTGCGACAGTAGTCTTCCCTGCATTACACGGGCCGCCCGGCGAGGACGGTACCCTGCAGGGTGCACTGGAGATTTTTGGGCTTCCCTATGTGGGCAGTGGCGTGCAGGCGAGTGCCGTTGCGATGAACAAGATCATGGCAAAACTGGTGTTTGCATCCTGGAACCTGCCGATTGCCCCGCAACTGGTTGTCGAGCGGGAGAACACCATTGAGACCGCGATTACAGAAATTCTGGACGGCCTTGGCACCTACGTTGTCGTGAAGCCCTCCAGCCAGGGCAGCGCGCTGGGTGTGACCCTGGTCAACGACGAAGCCGGACTGCGCGGCGCACTCGAAACAGCATTCAAACTTGACCGGAGCCTGCTGGTCGAAAAGCGTATTGATGGTCGAGAGATTACGGTAGGTGTGATTGACACGACCGAGGGACCGCAGGCCTTCCCTGTCATCGAGATCACCACTCCAAAAGACACCTGGTATGACTATGAGCATCGCTATACCGCGGGTTTGTTTGAGCACCTCATGCCGGCGGACCTGCCACCAGCGCAATATGAAAGACTGCAGCAGATTGCGGTCGCCGCGCACCGGAGCCTCGGATGTCGGGACCTGTCACGTGCTGACTTTGTGGTGGCCGGTGATGATGAAGAATATCTGCTGGAGGTGAATACCCTGCCGGGCATGACGCCCACCAGTCTCTACCCCGATGGTGCTCGTGGCTTCGGCCTGTCATTTCCGGAACTGATGCGCCACTTCATCGAGCGGGCCCTGAATAGAAAGCCATAAACAAAGAAGGCAGAAACGGGTTTCCGTTCCGGCCGCACTCAGGTGCAGCGCCGAGCGCGTGGAGGGTGCGGGCCGCGTGCGGACCCGTAAGGGGCTCACGACCAAGAGAGGGGAGCCCGGAGGGCCGCAAACCGCGGCAGGAATGGAAACCCGTTTCTGCCGCCCCTGGGAGGCATTCAACTCTACAGGTCATAACCCCGCTCATTGTGCTGGTTGAGATCCAGCCCCTCGGTTTCCTCGTCTTGAGATACCCGCAAACCGAGCAGCGCCTGGATAACCTTCAGCAAGCCAAAAGTAACAATAGCGGTGTAGATACCACAGGCCAGCACCCCAATGACCTGGACACCAACCTGGGATGCCATGGTCATCCCCTCGTTGTAACCGTGGCCGGAAAAGACACCCAGACTGGCGCTGGCAAATATACCCGCGAGCACCGTGCCGAGCGCACCACCAACCCCATGCACCGGGAATACATCCAGTGAATCATCCACATGCAACCGCTGCTTGAGATAGCTGGTTGCGTTGAAACAGATAAACCCGGCCAGCATCCCGATGATCAGTGCACCACCGGGGCCGACAAAACCGGAAGCCGGCGTAATTGTGCCGAGGCCCGCGACCATACCCGTGACCGCGCCCAGCGCACTAGGCTTACCGTAACGCATCCATTCAAAAAACAGCCACGTCAACGCACCAGCAGACGCGGACATATGTGTCACCAGCATCGCCATACCGGCATCACCGTTCGCAGCAAGGGCACTACCACCGTTAAAGCCAAACCATCCCACCCACAACATGCCAGCGCCCGTGATCACCATCGTCATGTTGTGCGGCGGCATGGGTGATTGGGGAAACCCGCGCCTCGGGCCCATCACCAGTGCAGCCACCAGGGCCGCGACACCGGCCGTCACGTGCACAACGGTGCCACCTGCAAAGTCGAGCAAGCCCATTTCTCCCAGCCAGCCACCACCCCATACCCAGTGGGTGACAGGCGCATAAACAAGCACCAGCCAGCACGCTGAAAAGAGCAGCATTGAGGAGAAGCGCATTCGCTCAGCAAACCCGCCCACAATCAGCGCTGGTGTAATGATCGCAAACGTCAGCTGGAACAGGGCAAAGACACTTTCAGGAATGTCACCACTCATTGAGTCTTTGGTGAGATGCCCTAAAAATACATAATCAAGGCCACCAATCAGGCTGTTTCCCTCACTAAACGCCAGGGAGTAGCCCACAATCAACCACAATACCGATACCAGGCAAGTGATCGAAAAACATTGCATCAACACACTCAGGACGTTTTTGACGCGCACCAGGCCGCCATAAAAGAGTGCCAGACCCGGAATTGTCATGAACAGCACCAGCGCTGTCGAGGTCAATATCCAGGCGGTGTTACCGCTATCAAGAGCCTCCGAGGCAGATGCGCTGCTGGCTAGCAGCAAAAAGAGGCAAAAAAATGGTAACCGAGACAGCATGGATCGCATGGAGCACCCCTTGTATAAATGACCACTGGTTGTTGTTCTGGCTATTGTCGATGATCGACAGCCGAGTTTAACCATTAGCCCATTGCCCCACAACCGGGCGCGGGTCCCCAGTGGTGCGATGCAATGCCTCATAAACGTGCGGTTTCGACACCGATATGACTACAACCACTATCAGGCGCTCGCTTTATGAAGATTTGTTAATCGACATGGGGGTTGGGTTGCGTTAAAACAGAGATACCGCTGGCGTAAGGCGCGGGCGGTTCCATCGCCGCAGTATCGCGATGATCGAAGTCTCTTTTGATCAACAAGCGAGGAAGTGCATGAAAAGACAGAAGCGAGACAAGAGCAACCGAGCATTTACCCGGGGCTACCAGACCGGGGTTCACGGCAAATCGCGGGACCTGTGTCCCTACCAGGCGCTTGAATGGAGACAAGCCTGGTTAAGTGGTTGGCGTGCTGGCCGCGAAGATAACTGGGATGGCCTTACCGGCACAGCCGGCGTCGGGCGAGCCCCCGGTTAGTCTACAGAAACAGGTTAACTATTTTTCCTGGCGCGTGCGGAGTTCTCTGATCTTCGCCGCGCTTTCACCAATCAGGGACGGACCCTGATAGATAAATCCAGTGTAGATCTGCACAAGGTCAGCACCCAGTTGGATCTTCTCCGCGGCATCTTCCCCTGTCATGATGCCACCCACACCAATAATACCCATCTTCCCACGCACCTCACTGGCCACCAGTTTCAGCACGTGATTGGCCTGGTTGCGCAGCGGTGCTCCACTTAGACCACCTGCCTGTTCGCTGTTAGGCTCGCCAAACACCGCGCTACGCGACACGGTGGTATTAGTGACGATCACACCATCAATCTCGAACTGATGAAGCGAAACCACCAGGCTCAGCACCTCGTCGTCGTCCATATCGGGCGCAATCTTGACCACCAGTGGCACATATTTGCCGTACTCTGTCTGCAGCCGACTGTGCTCCAGTTTGAGCCCTTCCAACAGCCGCTTCAGTTCTTCATGGTGCTGCAGGTTTCGCAGCCCGGGTGTATTGGGGGAGGAGATGTTGACAACAATGTAGGATGCGAGCGAGTAAACCCGGCGCATGCAATGCAGATAATCATCCAGGGCATTTTCGACGGGCGTACTAAAGTTTTTGCCAATGTTAATGCCGAGGATCCCGGCAAAATTAGCGCGTTCAATACGCGCGACCATCGCCTCAACACCCTCGTTGTTAAACCCCATCCGGTTAATCAGTGCCTGCTTGCCGGGCAGACGAAACAGTCGCGGTCGTGGATTGCCAGGTTGGGGCAAAGGCGTCACGGTACCCACTTCGACAAAACCAAAACCCAGCGCCGCAAGACCACCTATGGCTCGCGCGTCTTTGTCGAGACCAGCGGCGAGTCCAACCGGGTTAGGGAAGGTGAGCCCCATGACAGACACAGGATCAGGCGGCACCTGTGGCGCAATCATGGCAACAAGGTTCAGCTTATCCAGCAGGGAGATCGACTGCATGGATACATGGTGAGCAGTTTCACCTGGCAACAGGAACAGCAGTTTTCGAATGGGTTCGTAATTCATCGCGGGGCCACTTCAGAGACCCCGCGATTATACATAGTCAGGCACGCTAAAATCGTGGCGATGACCTGCTTGACTGCGCGAGATCAAGCAACTCACGCAACCCAACTGTAAACACCGCTGGTCCGCGCGTGGTTGTTGCCCGCATTTCTGCCTGCAGGGTATTCCAGCGGTTCACCATGTGCTCGTGCTTGTTAAGCCAACGATCCAGCATGACATCAACATTTTCGTCTTTTGCACTTTCGCCCAGGACACCAAGCGTGATCGCCAACTGCTGCCAGTTGAGGTCATCCTGCAGTGTTTCCCGCGCCATTGCTTCCCACTGGGTCGCAGCCTGGTATTCGTGAATCTGACGACTGAACCAGTGCAAATGCAGCCGTTCGCCCACGGCAAAGTAAAGCTCCGCCGTGCGCCGGCCAGGCTCCCCGGTGCGATTGGCCGCTTCAACAATACCCATCACCGCGTAAAGCTGATGCGCACCGGCAACAAACGAGGCCAGTTCGTCACCAACACCTTCATCCAACAGCCGTTGCCTGGCCACCTCCCACTCTGACAGGACAGTCCCGGTCAGGACACTGCGCCAATTAGCAACCAGCATGGCCAGCGCAGTGCTAAACACTGGCACCTCTTTGGCCAGATCCATCGAGTGGCGTCGGTTCCTGAGCAGCCAGCGTGTCGTGCGTCGAATGAGTCGAATCAGGTCAAGCATCATTTCTTTCTGGATGGGCGGCGCTACCTTGTAGTCCAGCGCAGCAATCTCATCCCAGCGACGTTCAAGATCAAAAATGTCCCGTGCGCCAATGTAGGCCCGGGCAATAAGTGACGAATCAACGCCAGCTGACTCAGCCATCCTGGTCGCAAAATTAATACCCATGCGATTCACCATACCGTTGGCAATCTGGGTTGCAACAATCTCCCGGCGCAGCCGGTGGTTAACCAGTTCCGAGCGATATTTCTTTACCAGCAACGGCGGAAAAGCGACTTCCATTTCCCGCATCAGGTAGGGTTCGTCCAGCAGTTCCGCCTGGGCCAGCTCCTGTTTCAGCCAGCCCTTCAGGTAGCTCGTGAGAATAGCCAACTCAGGATTGGTAAAGGTCTTGCCGCGCGCTCGACGCTCCTGCATTTCCTCATCCGTCGGCAGGTATTCGAGCTGTGGATCGAGTCCACCGCGGTCGCTGAGTACGTGCATCAGCCGTTGATACTCAAAACCACGGCGGGTTGCCTGGTAGTGCATCAGGTTTATCGCCTGCGCCTGGCCATAATTGTTATCGAGCACAATTTCGGCAACTTCGGCCGTCATCTGTTTTAGCAGCGACCTGCGTCCAGCCGCTGTCAGCTTGCCTTTCTCCAGCAGCTGATTCAGCAGGATTTTGATGTTTACTTCAGCGTCTGAGCAGTTAACGCCACCAGCGTTATCGATAAAATCAGTAAAACAGATGCCCCCTGCCAGGCTGTATTCGACCCGGGCCAGTTGCGTCATCCCCAGGTTACCACCCTCCCCAACCACGCGGGCCCCAAGTTCGCTGCCGTTGACACGTAATCCATCATTTGCCTTGTCACCC
>CAYGNA010000195.1:0-7375 GCA_964351065.1 uncultured Pseudomonadales bacterium | reverse complement strand
GCAGTCTTCTTCCTTGATCTGAACGCCATAGGTTTTGAGCCTGCCCAGGTAGTGGCGCAGCAGGTGGCGCGCCTCCCGGCCACGAATTTCAGGCAGGAGCGATGTGCCGAGGAAATAGCTCACATCGGCAACGGGACATCGCCTTGAGAGAGATGCGCTCGCATGCCGGGCCATTCCGGGCCATTCCGGGAAATTAAACGAAACTGAAGGTTGGAATCTGTAAACCTTTGCGGTAGCCGCGTTCTACAACCGGCCACCGCTTGCAGGTAAACCATTACCAACTTTTTTGCTAAAGCAGGAAGCAGATGCAGGACGAGTTGCGAATGCGACGTATAGCGATGTGGTCGCCGCCGCGCGCGCGATCCACCATGGTCATGCGCGTCTTCGAGGCACTGGGTTGCGCGGTTTATGACGAGCCTTTTTATCCGTATTGGCTAAAGGCGCTCAATAAGGAAGATGACCCTGGCTTTCGCGAAACAATGGCAGTTCACGAAACAGACTGGCGCAAAGTGATTGATAGGGTGCTTGGCCCCGTTCCCGAACCGGCTGCGTTTTATTACCAGAAACACATGGCGATCCATATGCTGCCAGAAGTTGACCTGGGCTGGATGCGCCAGGTACGCAACTGTTTTCTGATCCGCAATCCCATCGAGGTGATTGCTTCCATGGCGCACTTTCGCGATCTTGAACAGGATGCTGAAGAGGGTGCGCGCCTGGTGGGTATACCGCAACTTGAGCGAATCTACGACTACGCCTGCGAGATAGAAGATTCTCCACCACTCGTGATCGACGCAAATGATCTGCTGCGCGATCCCAAACGGATTCTTGGTCTCTTTTGTGAAGCGATTGGGATGAGTTTTGATCCCGCTCGTGAGATATCCTGGGCACCAGGAAAACACCAGTCTGATGGTGCCTGGGCAGATGCGTGGTACGAGAAGGTGTATCAGACGACCAGGCTCGGCAGCTACATACCACAGGAAACCAAAATACCCGCTGCGCTTGCTGGTGTTGTTGAGCGCTGTTTGCCTGTCTATGAGCGCATTGCAATTCACAAAATTCAGTAGGCCAAACCATGACATCTTCTGACCCCAGGAACAGGCAGGTGCTACATTATGTTGCCGGTCGACTGGTCAGCCAGTATGAAGCCGCAATCCCGCTGTTCGACGCCGGACTGTTACACGGCAAGTTGGTGTGGAGTGCGCCGAGGCTGGTAAACGGTCGCTTGTTCAGACTTGCTGATCACCTGGAAAAGATTCGTCATAGCGCGGAGCTGAATCACTTCCCTGTTTATCCCGCCAACGATGAGATTATATCGGCGGTCCATGAGACCCTGGCAGCCAACAATATGTTTGACGGGGTTCATGTTCGGATTTCCGTCACCGCCGGCGATCAGGTGACTGCGAGCATGGATTTGGCTGCTGTGGTGAATTGGGACGGGACGCCCAGCCACCCCAGAATCATCGTGATGCCGGAATATCGCAGTGCCGTCTATGCACAGGACGGAATCAGTTTGATAACGTCCAGCTTCCTGCGCCCAGGCCCCCATATGGTTGATCAGCGAAGCCACGATAATAACCAGAATGCCTCTTCCCGTGCGTTGCATGAGGCAAAAAAGGCAGGTGCTACTTCCGCATTGATGTATGACGAACACGGCTATGTTGCAGAAGCGGCGGCTTCACACATGGCCATCGTGAAACAGGGCAGGCTGTACACGCCGTTTGTCCGGTGTAGTCCCACCGGCGTTACCCGTCAGGTTATTCTGGAGCTCTGTGAGAGAAACAATATACCTGCTGAAGAAGCGGATATTACCCGCAAAGACGTCATGCAGGCAGATGAGATGATGCTACTCGGCACCATGAGTGGTCCAGTCGCCGTAACCAACCTGGATGGTAAGCCGGTTGGTGATGGCCGGGTCGGTAGTGTGACCCAAAAGCTTTATGCGCTCTATGCAGGAGCGCTGCAGGATCCTGCCGAGGGTTACAAAATCGTTTAACAGGTAGAGCAGGCGTGCCGGTTCTCTTAAAAATTTATGTACAGCTATGAAAAGCGACATCAACAAACTGCTGCAGAAAAACGCGCAGCTTAACCATCTGGATTCAGTCAAGGTTGTGAGCCACGTGCAACGGCAGGCAGGCGACTGGTATGTCAACACCTTGATGCTCGAGGGGTATGAGGTGCGGTTCAAGTACAATCGAAAGAAGAAGTACCGCAGTCTCGAGGGTGGTCCCGTCAACATCACCTACTACCCGCAGACGGAACAAATAGCAGGTATGGATATCGAGGTGATGAAAGTAGTCAGGGTTCGCAGAAGCTAGGGAGCAGCACCTGGCCCGGTGTACTTTCGAACGAAGCGTCACATTGTGTCTGTTGATTGGATTCAGCTTCCAGCATGCCCGTGTTCAATCGGCTGCCACCTGGGGTTGATCAGCAGTCTTCAAGCAGATCAAATTTCCATGGTCGCATACAAATCATGAAGCCGTAGTCTGAAGTGTCCACGTTGATTTTCTTTTCCAGATCGGCGACATAGCGAATTTCAGTTGCCAGTTCCTTCAGTTTCGCGACGATTTTTTCGATGCTGCCAGCGCTGAGTTGGACGCTTGAGAATTCGAAGCTGCTATTCGCATCCGAAAATGGATGCTGGACAAAGTCATTTTTCGCAAGCGGCAGAAACTTCTTGCGGAGCGGGCCGTTCGTTATCCACACGACATGGCGTGAAACCCGAAAGCGGAATTTTTCTCCGTCGAGGCGTTCAATCAAACCCATTTTGTCGAGTTGTTTCATGTAGGTAGCAATCTTCCTGTCGGTAAAGTGCGGGCGAACCGCAACTATCTTTCTGACACTGCCAAGACGAATCAGCATGTCAAAAAACGCCAGATATTTTGGGTTCTCGGCAAAAAACTCTTCCTGCTCAATTGTGTACTGGTAGCGATCGTCGTCATGGGAGGATTTAGTGAGTGTGGCAACTTCAGTGATCGTAAGGTCAGCCAAGGCACAAATCTTCCCGAACCGTTCCAGCGTAAAGCTGCCTTCGGAAAAAGTACGTTTTACGCTGGCTTCACTGATGTTGAGTTCTTGTGCGATCGACGCATAAGTAATTTTTTTGCTTTTCAGAATGCGCTTCAGTGTTTCGATCAAAGCGGATGTCTCGCTCATTGTATTACCTGCCTGCATGTTTAGTATCGAATACTAATACTAAATATAAAGGTATTGCAAAGTGGAATTGAGCAGGGATACTCGCTCAATGGAATGCCACCCGGAGATGTTGAGATGCGTATATTTTTATCCTTCGTGTTAATGAGTTTGTGGTCACCAGGGCTGCTGGCAGAGCCATTGGTCGCTGGAATAGAACAGGTAGCCCCAGATCCCGGATCCACGGATGTGAGTCCTGACACGACTATCACGCTCAGTCTCACCGAGCCTGCCAGCTTCGCCTACACCAATCACAGTCCCATACAGGTAATCGATGTCGACTCGGGTCTGCCGGTATTCAGCATTGACCCGGACGCGGGGGATCCGCAGGAAGGGCAAATGCAGTATTCAGTGCACTTGCCGCCAGGAACGCTACTGGCAGGAAAACAGTATGGCGTCGACGTGGCGCGAACCTTCTCCCGTATGAATGTCGAGCCCTGGGTGACAGCAGCTTTGGGAGCAGATCAATGGATATTCACGACAGCAGCAGCATCGTCCCAGCCGCTAAGTGCACCGGTCGGTGGCTTTACTGGGTTTTATCCAGCACCCAACGCGACTAACGTACCCTTGGATACCGCACTGGTTCTGGAACTGATAGACGCCGCCGACTTTCAATACACCGACTCGCGTTATCTGACTATTGTCGAGGCACTGACGCAGAACATCGTGTATCAGGTGAATCCTGAACCGGGTCATGCGTTGGATGGGCAGTCTTCCTTGAGCGTTGTACTGCCTGCCGGGGTACTGCAGCCTTTCACCACCTACCAGATAAGGCTGGACCCTTCATTCGCACGCATCAATCAACCACCCTGGCAAACAGGTCCCGTGACAGGGGCGCTCTGGCAATTCACAACAGGGCCTGGCGTAGCTGCATCCTTGCCGATAGCTGTTGCTGGTTTTGCGCAGGTGTATCCGGCGCCGGGTGCTGAGGGCGTGAGTACCAATACCACGCTTGATTTGTATTTTGAACACGCCGTGTCTTTTGCGTTTACCGAGCAGAGTGCGTTGAGCCTCAGGGAAGCGGGCACGGCCGATGTGCTTTATTCGGTTGATCCGGTTGCAGGCAATGCTGCTGAGGGCGGGCAGTTAGTGCGGTTGGAGCTACCGCCAAACACGCTGCAGCCAAACACCAGTTATGAGGTGTCTGTGGACTACCAGTTCGCCCGTTTTAATGCAGAACCCTGGCGTTCATCTGCGATTGACCCGGGTGTGTGGATGTTTAGTACGGGCGCTCCGATTCCAGTTGCGCCGAACCCACCAGTAAATGGTGTCTCTGGTGTCTATCCAGCTACCGGTCAAAGCAATGTTGATCCGGCAACAGAGATCGTCGTGCAATTTACTGACCGGGCCCAATATGGATACACCACTGGCAGTCTGCTGTCGCTGGTTGATACTCGCACCAATACTGTTGTGGCAAGCGTTGATCCTGAATATCAGGATTCACAGGAAGAAAGCTTCAGGTTTGTCTGGTCACCGCAATATGTGCTCGAGCAAGGCGTCACCTATGAAGTAACCATGGACCATGGCTTCGCCCGGTTCGATGCGGTTCCCTGGCAATCCGGTGGGTTGTCCGACGGAAGCTGGCTGTTCACTGTTGCTGGTGAAGCACCTGCCAACAACGGCGGTGAGGTTGAGACAGGTGCTGGAGAAGGCGGTGGACAGGATGCTCCAACGGGAGGCACTGACAGTGGGCCGGGCGATGAACCTGTTCCTGGTGACAATCCTGTGGTGCCGCCGGTAACGCCAGACCCTGGCCAACCTGACCCGTACCTGATTACTGGTAATGGCAGTATCGTCACGGTTACTGATGCGAACAGCGTGGGTGTGCTGCCCAGCATACCGCCTGAATACGGTATACCTGACAACTATGTGTGCGCGCATGAGGGGAATGGCACGCTGTACCATGTTGGGCCGGGTCAGGCCTATGAAAACCTTGGCGATGTACCCTGGCGAGGGCTGATGGCCGGAGATACCGTGATGATCGAATGGCGATCAGAGCCTTACCGGGAAAAGATTGGTATTGAAGCCCAGGGCACCGCAACCAATCCGGTGCGAGTTTGTGGGGTAAGAGGGCCGCAGGGACAGCAACCTGTGCTTTCCGGCGACAACGCGACAACCAGTGCGCAATTCAGCGATTTCTATTCGTACTGGCAGGTAAATGGGCAGACCTACAACGATGAGAGTCTGGCTGTAATTTATATCAAGACCAGTCGTGCCCACCCCTGGGGTTATAAACCCCAGTACATTGAAATTGCCAATCTCAGAATCGAAGGTGCAAACCCGAACAACGCTTATCTGAGTTCTCAGGGCGTTGTGGAGCAGTACTATAACGGCGCTTCAGCGATTCGCGGCAACCTGGTTGAGAACCTTACTGTGCGTGCAACAGAGATAACCGATAATGGCAATGGCTTCTTCATATTGTCCAAGGGTGAAGAGGAGGAAGTCTCACGCAATATTCTCTTCGAAAAAAATTATGTGCATAACAACGGCGTTGTTGATGATTACCTTGAGCACAATATTTATACCCAGGCTGAGAATGCCATATTTCAGTACAACGTAATTGATAATCCGCGACCGGGTATGCAGGGCAGTACGTTCAAGAGTCGCGGCACCGGTACCGTTATTCGTTACAACTGGATAGAAGCAGGTATGCGCCTGTTGGACCTGGTTGATCCGGAAGACAGTTGGCAGGTGGTTGGGCGTGCTGTCGACACTTATGTCTATGGCAATGTCCTCATCAATGATTTCAACAGATTGCCATCCTCCAGCAATATGATTCATTTCGGGGGAGATACTGGTTGGACCAACAATTACCGCCAAAACCTGTACTTCTATAACAACACGGTTGTGACGCTTGCCGGATCGCGCAGCAATAGTTGGCGCATTACATACTTAGATCTGCCGACCGCCGAGCAGACTGTGTACGCTGCCAATAATATCTTTGACCGATTCGGAGACGCCGATGTCTACATGATGCGAGGGCCGGAAGGCAATCTGGTCATGGATGGCGTGAACTGGATAAACAGTGGATGGGAATTTGCTGAAAATAGTGAATATCGACCCTTCCATGGCACTGTCACACTGAATGGCACCGTATTGGAATCAGGCGGAACCTGTCTCAGTGCACCCTATGTATACGATTTTTCCTTGCAACCACTATCCAGTTGCATTGATGCGGGCATGGTTATGCCACGTCCACTACAATTCGAAGCAGACCGGGAATATGTTGAACACATGCAGTCGGGGATGAGAGCGGTTGATGGATTTTTGGATCTTGGGGCATTCGAGAGGTAATCGGATGCCTGGATCAGGCCCGTTGCACGATTGCAAACGACACTAACACTCAGTGAACTGTCTGGTGAGTGCTCAGGTCACCGCCTTCTACCAGACTTTTCACGGTGATCCTCACGTTCTCCATGTGCGTTGTTCCCTGATTTTAAACATCTGCAACCAAGCACGCCTGTTAGTTAAAGGCAGCTGTCCTGTTCTTTTGATGTCATGGTCTGGTGCAGGTACACGATTTGTTGCTGGTCTGCGACGTCGTTTCATTCAATCGGAACCTGCTTTGCATGTTGTGCCTGGTTCATTTTTGATCAGTACCGAGCAACTTTCCCCACCAGAAAGCTAGCTGTCATCACCTCGCACTTTACCCATCCATCGGGAAAACTATTGAATGTCATTTCGCTGCGCCAATAGAGTGCAACTTAAACCCTACTTTTTTCCAAAGCGCCTTTTTGTCGCATTTTGTAGTGTATTTCTCGCACTTTATTTTTTTAGAGTGATGGCGAAGCTATATGAGGCGTGGCAACTTTATCAGCAATCGGGTTAATCAAACGATGAACTAAGGGGCGCCAGAAATCCTGGCCCCTTATTGATTGTGGTTAGCCAGTTCCCTGAACCCTGGTCTATGTAGTGGAGTCACCATGCGTCTCGTGTTAAAGCCTTTTGTTGTTCTTTTTGTCCTGTTCTTCAGCCAGCTGGCTGTTGCGGAAATCTACAGGTTCTCATACACATTCGATGCGTCCTCCAGAGGCACGCCCGGACACGTCTTGTCCGGCCTCATTGATGGGACGTTGCTTGAAGACAATGACACTATTGTCGTTAACAAATTGTTGTCGGCCTCGCTTGGAGGGTTTGCTTATGAGTTGGCGACGAATGTTGGCATTCGAGCGGACGATCCACAGGG
>CAYGNA010000194.1:1527-7385 GCA_964351065.1 uncultured Pseudomonadales bacterium | reverse complement strand
CGTTTAGGGGGCGCCGTCCCAAAGATCTACCCCATCACCCTCGCCCAGGAAATTCTCGCTGCCAAGGTTATTGCCTCACCCCGGCAGGTGCTGGACGCGCTTGATGCCTGTGCCGTGCCGAACAAAGCAGAATATGGCTACGCCTTTGGTTTGGGTTTTCCCTGGATGTCCAAAAACGGACTTTATGGTCCCGAGATTCCGTTTGTCACGCACACGCCATATGCCATGGAAGCATTGTTGCGGCTTTGCGATTACCCCGAGATTGAAGATGACGCGCGGGAAAGGTTTGGCCAGAGTTGGCAATTTCTTGAGTCACTGCTCGAACTTGAGCGGTCTGATACGACACTGGCGCTATCTTACGCGCCGGTTGCTGAACCGCGCATAGTTGTCAATGCCAATGCCTACGCCGCGTTTGGCTATGCAATGCATTATGAGTGGAATGAAGCGCATAGGGAGGAGGCCGCCCGGAAAGCGTTGGCACTGTGTCGTTACGTCATTTCCCAACAGCAAGCTAACGGCGCATGGAATTACTACGCAGATGACCAGCCAGGCAACTTTATCGATTGCTTCCATTCATGTTTTGTTCTGAAGAACCTGATTAAGGCCGGCAGGATACTGCCAGAGATAGCCTCTATATCCGGTGATGCGGTTGCCAGAGGCGCTGCTTTTGTTCGTGAGGGTTTTTTTGACCCCGGGAGCGGTCTGGTTCGACGGTTTGTCCAGCGTGACATAACCGACCCCTATACCTGGGATATGTATGACCAGGCTGAGTACCTGGGACTATTGGTTGAATTGAGCCGGTTGGATGAAGCACAGGCACTTCAGCAAGCTGTACGTACCCGCTTTTTTAAGGGCGATGAGCCTTACTGCCGAATTGATGTTGTAGGTCGGCGTTGGGGTAGAGGTTTCTCCAGGTGGGGTATTGTGCCCTTCAAATTTAGTGAATCCATGTTGGCGCAAGCCCTCGATCAGGACAACCAATAGACGATGTGCGGCATTTTTGGAACGACACGCTCGACCGGAGATCAACTCGACAACGCGATCCTGTCGCTGCTGGCCCACCGGGGACCGGATTCGCACGGGATCACAAAAATCGAGGGTGCAGGACTCAGCTTTCTACACACCAGGCTGGCGATTCAGGATCTTTCACCGTCAGGCCACCAGCCAATGGCCAGTCGTTCAGGTCGATGGTGGTTGACCTATAACGGGGAGATCTACAATAACGCTGAGTTGCGGGCGCGGCTTTCCGGCCCATTTAATGGCACATCAGACACAGAAACACTGATCGAATATATTGCGAAATACGGAATTGATCGCACATTGGCAGACATCAATGGGATTTTTGGTTTTGCGGCATTCGACCGTGAAACCTCGTCACTTTATGTTGTGCGTGATCCATTTGGGGTCAAACCTGTCTATTTTTGCGAGCTGAACGGCGAGTTCACCTTTTCTTCGGAAGTAAAGCCAATCCTGAAGGCGACGGGTATATCCGCAGCCCTGGATGATGCTGCCCTGGATATGTTCCTGTCGCTGCGTTATGTGCCCTCACCATCGACGCTCTTTCAAGGCATCAGCAGATTGCCGCCAGGACACGTTCTACACAAAGTGGTTGGCACTGTCAGCAAAGCAACGGTCAGGGCTTACGTAAAGGGGACTGCCGGGCGATATCAAAAGACCGAGGCGGAAGCTGTACAAGACTATCACGACAGTCTCTCGGGAGCGGTAGGACGCCAGCTGATCTCGGACGTACCGGTAGGTGTATTGTTGTCGGCGGGTATCGACTCGGCCGTCATTGCTGCGCTGGCCCGGGAGCACTCTGACGATCTCACGGCATTTACCGTTGGCTTCGGTGACACCTACGCGGAATGTGAAATCAGCGGGGCGGCGGAGACCGCGCGCGTTTTGGGTATACGACACGAATCAGTGGAAGTTGATGCCCTGCACCTTATCGACAGTTTGCCCACAATTGTCGCAGCAGTAGAGGAACCTCTCGGTACGACGTCAATTATGCCCATGTGGTATTTATCCCAGCTGGCCCGAAAACACGCAACGGTAGTGCTCGCTGGCCAGGGTAATGATGAGCCATGGGGCGGGTATCGTCGTTACCAGATCGAGTTGTTGCTGCAAAAAATAACCCCCTTCAAGAACGGGGCGTTTCGGGGGCTAGGTTCCCTTGCCCGCTATGCCGGAGACGATGGGATTCGGCGAGGATTGAGTTGTATTGGGGTCGCATCTGATTCAGACCGTTTCGCTCGGGCCTATGCGCTGTTTTCGGATGACGAACTGAAGAAACTTGGCAGAAGTTGCGCCAACAGTGCGAAGGTTCCTATCAGCTACTGGCTGCAGTTGCTTGCATCTGATCAGGCTATTTCGCCAGCCGAGCGAATGATGCGCATTGACACCTGCATGAATCTTGCAGATGACCTGCTCCTCTATGGTGACAAGGTTTCGATGGCGCATGCACTTGAGGTTCGTGTGCCAATGCTGGACCCAGAGGTTGTGCGGCTCATTGAGCAGTTTCCACTTGCCTACAGAGCAAATTTGCGAACAACAAAAATCGTGCATAGAAAGATGGCAGGTCAATATTTGCCCCAGTCGATCATCAATCGGCCCAAGCAGGGCTTCCAGGTACCTTTTGGGGATTGGTGCAAATCCCACTGGAAAGAGTTTGTGGCATCACACCTGCTTGGATCAGGGCTCGCAATTAATCAGGTGCTCGACCCCTCAGGTATCAGCTATGTCTGGGAGAGACATCTGCGCGGCGAGTTTGACTATTCCCGCCAGTTGTTTGCACTGCTGACGCTGTCTCTCTGGTTGGAACGATATCTCGGCAGCAGTTCTGAGGCAGGTATCCATGTTGCCGCTGGTGCGCAAACCTGATCGGCTATATTCTTCACGCTCGGTTTTAAGCAGGAACCTCAAGTAATGGAATTTGAAAAAGTTTGTGTCATTGGTCTGGGTTATGTTGGATTGCCCACAGCCGCAGCGCTGGCAACGCAGCGAGTGTCGGTATTGGGTGTTGATGTAAACCCGTCGACTGTAGATACGATCAATCGCGGTGAAATTCACATTGTGGAACCGGAGTTGGATGTTGCGGTCCAGGCCGCGGTTACGCGTGGATTTCTGAGGGCCAGTCTTCAACCTGAGCCTGCGGACGCGTTTCTGATTGCTGTCCCGACACCATTCAAGGGAGATCATGAACCTGACCTGAGTTACATCGAGGCTGCTGCCAAAAGCATCGCACCCGTTCTTGCCAGCGGCAACCTGGTCATTCTGGAATCGACGTCTCCTGTGGGCGCGACTGAACAATTGTCGCGCTGGTTGGCGGCAGAGCGAAGTGATCTGACTTTCCCCCACGATGCTGGGGAGAGCTCAAATGTTCGCGTTGCGCATTGTCCCGAGCGCGTCTTGCCAGGCAAGGTCATGTTCGAGATTGCGCAAAACGATCGTGTAATTGGTGGTATCACACCACGCTGTTCAGCGGCAGCAAGGGCACTCTATGAGACGTTTGTACGGGGTGAGTGCGTCGAAACGGATGCCAAAACCGCCGAACTCTGCAAGCTAACGGAAAACGCAGCCAGGGACGTCAACATAGCGTTGGCAAACGAACTTTCAATTATCTGCGACAAGCTTGGCATTGATGTGTGGGAATTGATCACACTCGCGAACCGGCATCCCAGGATCAATATTTTGCAGCCAGGGCCAGGTGTTGGAGGGCACTGCATTGCAGTAGACCCCTGGTTCATCATCAGTCAGTCCAAAGGCGAGACGCCACTGCTGCAGGCAGCGAGAGCTGTCAACGACTCCAAGCCAAGCTGGGTGATCAACAAGGTCGATCTGGCCGTCGAGGGATATCTTGCAAAAAACACAGGCAAGCGCCGGGAAGATGTGACGATTGCGTGCTTTGGACTGGCATTCAAGGCGGATATTGACGACCTGCGCGAAAGCCCAGCGCTGGCTATTGCGCTGTCACTGGCCAACACCCATCCTGGCAGACTGCTTGGGAGTGAACCCAATATTAAGGTCTTGCCTCCCAGTTGTGATGGATCTGACCTTGTCTTCGAGAGCACTGAACAGGCTTTGCTGACTGCGGACATTTACCTGCTGCTGGTCGACCACCGTGAGTTCAGGCGGTTCAATCCAGCGACTGCTGGCAAGGCGACGATCGATACGCGGGGCTGTTGGGTCTAGGAATTTCAATGTCAAAGCTTAGACCTCATCATCTTATTCTAAGCCTTGATTATGAGGTTTTTGGCGATGGTTCAGGGTGCGTAGACAGTTGTCTTGTTGCTCCCACTGAGGCGATTGCCAGCATCGCAGAAGAATTTGGTGCACCAGTTAGCCTGTTTGTAGAAGCACTGGAACTGGAAAGATTCAGCTGTTTTGCAATGTCCCGGCAGGACGCCGTTAGGCGTCAACTGGAGGCGCTGGTGAATGCGGGTCACAAGCTGGAACTGCACCTCCACCCGCAATGGCTGGGCGCGAGGCTTGTCGATGGGGGCTGGTCGCTGGATTTTTCGCGCTGGCGCTGCGGCGATCTGGATTCAGAGAGTTTTGAGCGGGCGGTAGTTACAGGGTGCCGGTATATAAACTCCGTCGGAGACGAACCAGCAGCATACCGGGCCGGCGGTTGGACAATTCAGCCATCGAATGCTGCGCTCGCAGCGCTACCCGGGCATGGTATCTTGATGGACTCAACTGTAGCACCAGGCATGTACAATCCTGCGAGTGGGGACTGGTTCGATTTCCGAAATGTACCCGACCTGCCTTTTTGGGCTACCTCCGGAGATGTCTGCACGGTTGAGACGGACGGTGCAATGCTCGAGGTGCCCATCAGCACGGCTGTCATCGGAAAGTTCCGGCATGCTCGCGCGCTTGCGGAGAGCAGAAAAGGACCAAGGTTTCCCGTTGGCTGTGAAGGCAGCTATGCTGGACCTAACAACAAAATGCAGACGATGATTGGCCGGTTTGCCAAATTGGCGGGGATGGGGACGGTGATGCTGGACTTCTCGACCCAGCCGGCGTGGGCGCTTATCCAAATCATTGAGGATCATCTCTCGAGATTCTCGGCGACTGATGCCCCTATTCCAATTGTTGCAATTGGGCACAACAAGAATTTTACGACCGAGTCAGCAAAAAACTTGCGAGAAATGCTAGCCTGGAGTCGCGATCAGGCGGGCGTGTGCCTCTCAGACTATCGAGCCTGGCATCGTGCGCTCCTCGAACATAGCCCGCTCGAGGCGACGAACGGGCCTCTCGGTCGGGCTGGTCAGTCGACAATAGGCTGAATGGCTATGTTACGATTAGCAGTCAATTAATGGTGGAGCGGGCTGATGGGCAATAAGCAAGCGCGTATAGGCGCAATTATCCTTGTCTTTCTGCTAGCTTCGTGTAATAGCGACGATACCTCACTGGTCGATTCCGAGGTTACCGGCTCTGCACTGTTGGGTATCATTGTCGGCGCAGACGTGACGGCAACAAGGGTTTCAGATGACCTGGTCGTGGCATCCACGCAGACCAATGCGTCCGGTGAGTATGATCTTGTTATTCCCGGGGATGTTTCTGGCCCACTTCTTATAGAAATCAAGCCCGCCGCTGGTGGTAGCCAGTTTGTCTGTGACTTCCCGGCTGGATGTCCTGACCCGGATAATGCAGGTGTCACAATCGCTTTCGGCGAATTGGTTCCCTACACTGCAACGCTGTCTGCTGCGGTGATTGACCCTGCCAATGTTGATGATGTCAACATCAATGCATTTACGACCGCGGTTGTTGCGAGAGCAATTTCACTTGGCGGGCTTACTATTGAGAACATCAATCAGGCGAATGCGGAAATGTCCGCTCAACTCGGTAGCCTGTTG
>CAYGNA010000194.1:0-1517 GCA_964351065.1 uncultured Pseudomonadales bacterium | reverse complement strand
TCCCAGCATAGACCTGGCGAATCCACCCGTTACCACGGCGAGCGACACCGCGGAAGTTGCTGTGATGCTGGCCACGCTGAATGCGGGACTGATCTCTTTGATACCCGAAACCGGCAATATTGACAGCGTTGTTGACTTGCTCGTTACGGGGTTCGGGGCGGCAGGAACATTTGGTACGAGCGAAACTTTCAACTCGGGCTCAGTAGGATCCGGTGAGTTGTTGTTTGCAACTGAGCAGACGATCGCCAGCGCTGTCAGTTCACAACCGGCGTTGGTGGTAGCACTTGAAACGGTTGCTCCCTCCGTGAATGTCACCACAAAGGCAACCCAGCTTAAGACCAAGCGGAACGAGGTAGCGCCGGTACCACCCGTTATTTCCGGGACGGCCGCGGTTTCAGTGTTGGAAGATGCTGCTTATCTTTTTGTACCGACGGTTGTGGATCCCGATGACAGTGATTTTCAGTTCACTGTACAGAATTTACCGGTATGGGCCTCTTTTGATACGTCGACGGGTGCACTTACGGGTATACCGCTGAACGAGCATGTAGGTACGACCAGCAACATTGTGATTTCTGTGTCAGATGGCTTTTCAAGCGATACGTTGGCAGCATTTTCGGTTGAAGTGATTAACACCAATGATGCACCTACGATTGGCGGTTCACCTGCGACATCGGTAAATGAGGATGATGCATTTTCTTTTGTCCCCACTGCAACTGATGTCGATCCCGGGGAAACGCTAACCTTTTCAATACAGAATCAACCATCCTGGGCTGTTTTTGACAGTGCCACAGGCTCACTGTCCGGTACGCCATTGAATGAAAATGTCGGCGTTGTGGAAAGTATTGTCATTGCTGTTTCAGATGGTGATGTGACGGTGGCGCTACCCGCCTTTAATCTGGAAGTGATCAATACCAATGACCCGCCAACGATTGCCGGAATTCCGGCGTCAGCTGTCAACGAAGACAGCCTGTATAGTTTTCAGGCACTCGCCGTTGATGTTGATGCTGGCGCCAGCCTGTCATTTTCTGCGATTAACCTGCCAGGCTGGTTGGCATTCGATACAGTGGCCGGTGTATTGGCAGGAACCCCAACCAATGATGCCGTGGGTGTGGCCAGCAATATTGTGATTACTGTGTCCGATGGAATAGCCTCGGCAAGCCTGCCACCGTTTGCAATTGAAGTTATCAACGTAAATGATGCGCCTACCATCGGTGGCGTTCCGTCGACTTCAGTATCTGAAGAAAGTACCTATGCTTTTGCGCCGGTTGCTGCAGACGTCGATGTCGGTGAGGTGCTGAGTTTCTCGCTCACCCTTGATCAGCCGTTGCCCGCCTGGCTGGCATTCAGCACGTCGACGGGTGTACTGACGGGTGTGCCCAAAGACGCTGATGTTGGTCAGCTCACGAACCTGATAGTAACCGTCAGTGACGGTGAGGTTGCTACATCGTTACCGGCATTTGACCTGCAGGTGATCAACATACCGCCGACCATCTCTGGTGTGCCTGGTGCGGCAACAG
>CAYGNA010000193.1:0-7399 GCA_964351065.1 uncultured Pseudomonadales bacterium | reverse complement strand
CCAGACGTCTGCTTGCTGCTCGCCCCGCGCGATAGCCTGCCTGATACTGTCGTCGGCCAGCACAAGTTGCTCCTTTGCTTTCTCGTCCTGGCCAATCTGCAGGTAGCTATAAGCAGCACCAATGCGCGCATCGATGAGCATACCCATATCCACATCAGCAGGCTTCTCTTTCTCCAGCGCGACGCTGGCCCTATCCCAGATACTCGCCGCGTCCAGATACTCACCTGACATGTAGGCTGTAAATACGGCAACTACCATAGCCGGGCCACCAATCTGTGAAAGCTTCGCTGTCACCTGCTGCAGCACCTCACGCCCGCCAGCCAGGTCGCCCTGCATGACAAGCCTTCTGGCCTGTAGAAAATCGTAATTAACAAGTCGCTCGGGTGGTTCTTTTGGCTTGGCTAGCGCAATCCACTCGTCAGCCGCAGGAAAATTTCCGAGCGTCGTCTCCAGGTCAGCCAGCTGATAGGCTGCCATGAATGAAGGCTCAAGCTCATAGGCTTTCTCATACTGTCGTAAGGCTTCGCCAAACCGGCCACGGTTTTTGCTGATTGTGGCCACCAGTTCATAGGCGCGCGGATAATAGGGATCAGCCTCAACAATCTTCGAAAAAACTTCCATTGCCTTGTCTTCCTGACCCCGACCAATCAACTGGTGTGCCACATTAAAACCAGCAACTGGGGAACGCGGATCGAGCTTGTAGGCTTTTTCAAAGTGTGCAAATTTCAGATCGGGATCATCCAGTTCAGACGCATACCACATGTGCGCCATGGAATAACTCGGGTTTAGTGACAGCGCCGTTTCGAATGCCGCCAGCGCGTCTGCACGATTGCCCTCCTGGCTCAACAGCAGCCCCTGGCTGGCGTATGCCTTGCCGGATTCCGGGTCCAGGTCAAGCGCCCGCGCAACCGCGTCATGCGCGGCTGCCAACTGGCTCTTCCTGTCACCAAATCCGTACGAGCACATCAGCGTGTTGGCATCCGCCAGGCCCACCCATGCCTCAACATAGTTCGGGTCCAGATCAAGCGCACGCTTAAAGAATCGCATGGCGTCACGCATCGATACTTCCGTGCGGCGCGCCAACTCAGTCTGCCCCATGCTGAAGGTAATCATTGCTTCCGGGTTGGCGGACGCATGGGCAACCATGCCGCTGGCCTCGCTACCGAGCAGGGTTACCTTGAGTTGTTCAACCACGGCGCTAGAGATCTCGTCCTGGATACGAAATACATCGTTGAACTCACGGTCGTAGGTTTCTGACCACACATGTGTATCTGTGCGTGTATCAATCAGCTGTGCCGTCACGCGTATCCTGTCGTCCAGGTCGTTCCTGCGCACGCTTCCCTCAAGCACGTAGGCGACGCCCAGTTCAGCGCCAATTTCCTGGACTGTTTTGCGCGAATCGCGGTAAGAAAACGAAGAGGTGCGGGCAGCAACCTCAAGATCATTGAGCCGTGCCAACACGTTCAGCAGTTCTTCGGATAGTCCGTCGGCAAAGAAACGATCGCGGGCATCATTGCTGAACGTGTCAAACGGCAGTACGGCCACAGAATTTTTGTTTCTGGCAGCGTCAGGCGGTGCTGGCGCAACAAGCGGCGCCGCTGCAGCAACAGAGCTATTGGCAGACTCACTTTCGTCCATGCGAAGCTGGACAAAAAGGAGACCAGCGGCCACCACCAGTAGCAGAGCAATAACAGCCAGTTCAGTTCGTGAACCAATCAGCGCCTTGCCAGTTTCAGCGGCGTCACCCCGGTCGACGACCAGACCTTCCTTGTTGAGATCAAATATCCAGGCAAAAATCAGGACAACAGGCAGCCCTGTGAAAAACGCCAGCACCAGGTAACGCATTGCCGTGTCTGGCAGGGCGAGCGCCGGTGACAGAATATCTACCACCTGGATGATGGGCCAGAACACAACAACATAGAGCGTGGCTACGCGAATGACGCGCCGGCGCTTCAGCTCTTCAAACAAATCGTTGAACCAGGATGTTGTACCGGAATTATTCATCTTCTAATTCAGACGCACGTCCGCTGAAACCGTACCGATACGTATCATACCCGAACCGTCACCGACGCTGGTCACCAGTTCCTGCTGGCTGGGAAACAGGTCGCGGGGCGATTCATCGCTAAACCCATTTGAGATATCACCACCAACGCCTGATTTGATTCGCAGGTTTGCATTTACAGGGTCTGTCAACTTCAACCTGATATCACCGCTGACACTGTTCAGATCAACTTCACCGCTGGCAAGCAACTTGCCATCGATATCAATCTGACCAGAAACACTGCGCCCCCTCAAACCTGTAATGTCTTGCATCAGAACGTCAACATCGCCCGACACAGTTTCAAAATCCAACTCCGTGCCGCGCATCTCAATATCGATATCGCCACTGATGGAAGAGACCGATGTGCGACCGCTCGAGCCGGTAACTTCCACATCGCCACTGACAGAGCTCGCCATCAATCGACCCGCCATATCACTGATCTTCAGGTCGCCGCTAACCGAACGGACCTGTGAACCACCCAGAACTTCTCTCATGACCAGGTCTGTCGACACGCCTTCGAAACTGACCCGACTTCCCGTCGGCACACGTATCCGCAGATCTGAACCGTCACCCCAGTTAACGTCCCGTCTGGGCATTTTGACTTCAATCAGCACCCGGTTTCCATCCACCTCAAAAATCAGCGACTCAGCGAGGTCATCGAGTTCACCCGTAATCGCGACCACATTCTCCTTTGTGCCAAGGATTTCAACGTCCCCTCGCGTATTTATCACCCGGATAACAGGCTCAGCACTGACTGTCAGTTCCTGATCAACGGATTCTCCCGCCCGGGCGATACCCGCAAGACTTGCAGGAAGCGTAATCAGCAGGACAAAAATGTGTTTTTTCATGGTTGTTAGCTCCCTTCCGCCTATTGGACCCTGGCGGATGTTTTCTTTCCTGTATTAACCCTTGGACGCCAATATCCCATACATGGTTTAAAAAGCAGGGTCTAAAAAGCCGGGTTCAAAAAGCAGGGTTTAGAAATCAGGGTTTAGAATTAAGAGTTTAGAATTAAGAGTTTAGAAAGCTTTTTTCCTGTCAGAGATCCCTGATCCGGCTATTTACCTTCAATTTGATCACTGGACTGGGGCTCGTAAGATCAATCTCCGCTGAGCGAGCCTCAAAATCATCCGGGCCAGCATTGGCAATACCTGACATCGATATTCTGGCCACAACCTGAACCTTGTCGAAATTGGCGAGCCCCATGCCTGCCATCATTGCCATCGACTCATCCAGTTGCACCAGCGTGGGCAGGTCGCGTCTGGACAGGCGTTGGACAGCAAGCGGCATGGGTGGCCCACTCACCGCGCGGGCAAACACAAATACGGGTGTATCCATGCCAACATCCACGGCATCACCCACCTCAACCAGCACATCGAGTGACCTGGTTGCACCAGCCGCAGCAGGTGCTTTCGCAGCAGTGCCCTGTCGTGCCATCGGGGGGACTGCTGACTGCGCCACGCTTGCTTGCGCCGGGCCTGTCGCGGTGGAACCAGGCCCAGGAACTGGCGGCGCACCCGGCATACCATCAATTCGGGCAATTGCCTGCTCCAGCAAGGTTGCCCGTGCCGGCTCGGGCTTACTTTCAAGCGCGCTCGTAAAGCTTGCACGCGCGACGGCCAGTTCGCCGCGTGCAAATGCATCCATCCCGCGTATTTCCAGCATGGTGATGTTGCCTGGATCCAACTGCAGGGTTCGTGACATGGCGGCGTCTACCCGAGCGGTGATCTTGCGCTCGTCTGCAAGAAAAAGTGCTTCCGCAAAATAGGTGGCGAGATCCGGGTCAGAAGGGTAACGATCAAGCAGATGCTTAAACGCACCGGCGGCGCGCTCATGGAGTTCAAGGTTCATATAGGACTGCGCGAGCAGGAACCAGCCTTCATCATTGTCGGGTTGGCTCTGGAGTCTCTCAGCCAGTCGTGCCACGCTGCTATCCATAGCGCCAGTCGCGTGCGGCTGACTACTGGCATCTGCACCGGGTGATGCACTACGCAGTGAAGAGGCAATTTCCAGGTCTGCCAGGGCACCCCAGTTCAAACCAAACTCCGCGTAGGCAAAAATAGCAAACACGGGAACGAGCAATGCCAGTGCATAAGGCAACCGTCCGACATCACGCTTGCCAGCGCGTACCTCGTAGCTTGACGTGGTTTCTGACAGGAGGTTCTTTTCCAGTTCGGCTTTGAGGTCGGAAAACTCCTCAGCCGTGATCACCTCATCGGTGCGCTGGGTTTCAAGCTCGGTCAGGCGTTCAGTGAAAATCTCCACGTTGACCCGCGTCCTGTCTTCCGCATTGTCACTCCGCCGGGACAGGTAGAGTGGCAACAACACAAAAGCTGCCGCCACGACACTCATCAGAATTGCAAAAAGCCAGAAAGTAACCGTCATTTGCCGGACAGCAGTCGATCAAGCCGATCCTGGTCAATGTCTGTCAGGGCGGACGCCCGACTGGTTCTTCTTGACAGCAAGACCCGCCCAACAATGAGCGACGCAATCAGCAAGAGCCCAATCGGCCCAAACCAGAGCACCAGAGTGCCGGTCGTGACGCGGGGGCTATACAGGATAAAGTCGCCGTAACGCTCATACATAAAATCCAGGATTTCCTGGTCACCTTTCCCGTCCAGCAAGAGCCTGTGGACCTCACGTCGCAGATCCTGCGCGATCATGGCGTCTGACCCGGCAAGATTGGTATTAAGGCACTGCGGGCAACGAAGCTCACCAATCAGTGCGTTATAACGCACCCGCAGTTCTTCGTTGGGGAAAGGATACGCTTCAATTGCCGCAAAAGTGGGTAAGGCGGGTAGCGCCAGAAACGCAAAAAGTGCAAACACGAACAGAATAGATTTCATACTAACGCTCAGCCAGGGCCTCGCCCTGCGCCTCCAGTTGTTCAATGAGTGGCTGTAGCGTGTTCTCAAATGTATCACGTGTAACAATGCCAACGTGTCGGTATTGAATAACGCCATTGGCATCAACAACAAATGTCTCAGGCGCGCCATAGACACCCAGGTCAATACCCAGTTTGCCCTCATCATCCACAATCACTTTTTTGTAGGGATCCTTGTAGCGCTCGAGCCAGCGCCGCGCCTTTATCTTGTCGTCATTATAGTTAATGCCATAAACCGGAATGCCGTCATCACGACTGATACGCAGCAGTTCAGGATGTTCAATCACGCAGTTTGCGCACCAGGTTGCCCAGACATTGACCAGTGAGACATGGCCAACCAGGTCATCCCTGGTGATGCTGGCAGCATCATCGTGCAAGTCAGCCAGGGTAAATTCCGGAAACGGTCGATCAATCAACTGGGACGGCAGCAAGTGCGGATCTTCCAGCTTGAATCCCACTGCCAGGAAACCAACCAGCAGGACAAATACGCCCAGCGGTATCAGCAGCGCTTTGGTATTCAAGTTGCCGCACCCGCAAGATCTGCAGACAGCCTAACGGCTTTCCTCTGCCGCAGCGTGCGGTAGCGTTTATCCAGCACTGTGACAAAACCGCCGAATGCCACAAGCAGACCACCCAACCAGATCCAGCGCACGAACGGTTTGTAGTGCACCCGCACCGCCCAGGCGTTACCATCGATCTGCTCTCCCAGCGCCACATACAAGTCACGCAGGAACCCCGCATCCATCGCGGCCTCTGTCATAACATTACCCCCTGCCAGATAGCGACGCTTCTGGGGAAGCAGGGTAGCAATTGTCTTATCATCCTGCGAAATCACTATCCTGCCCTGGTCAGCAATATAATTTGGCCCGGTGACCCGTTCGACACCTTCAAACCGGAATACATACTCAGCCATAACCACTTCGTCGCCCGGGGCCATGCGCAGATCTTTTTCTTCACTGTCGTAAACAGTGACCGCAACACCAGCAACCGCCATGGCAATACCAGCATGGGCCAGCCACATACCATAGTAAGACGGCGTTTGCCGAAACAGCGCTGGTAAACGCTGCGTCTTATGGCGGACGCGATGCCACAAATCCAGGCAAAGGTTAATAAAAATCCACAGTGCCAGTGAATTGGCGACAACGGCCAGGACAATAAAACGCGGCGCTAGCAGCACCTGAGTAATGGCCATGGCGACAATACTGCCAAGCAGGAGTTTCCACTGTGCTTGGAACACGACGCCCATGGGGGTCTTGCGCCAGCGAGAGGAAGGTGAAAATGCCATCAACGTAAACAGCACCATCACAATTGGCACAAATACCGTGTTGAAATAGGGGGGGCCGACAGAAATCTTCTTGCCACCCGTCAGGGCTTCGTACAGCAGCGGATACAGTGTGCCAAGCAGGATAGCGCCAGTCGCAACCACGAGCAGCACGTTATTCGCCAACAGCGCCATTTCGCGTGACGTTGCATCAAAACCTGCTTCGCTTCGAATGCCAGCTGCCTTCACCGCATAGAGCAGCAGCGAACTACCGACGACCAGCACGAGAAAACCGAGGATAAACAGGCCACGTTCCGGGTCAACCGCAAACGAATGCACCGATGTCAGTACACCCGAACGAACCAGGAACGCACCCAGCAGGCTAAACGAAAAGGCAAAAATGGCCAGCAGCACGGTCCAACTCTTGAAGACACCACGCTTCTCCGTCGCCGCCAGGGAGTGGATTAGCGCAGTGCCGATAAGCCAGGGCATAAAGGATGCGTTCTCAACCGCATCCCAGAACCACCAGCCGCCCCAGCCCAATTCATAGTAGGCCCACCAACTGCCCAGCGTAATGCCTACCGTGAGAAACGCCCATGCCACATTAGTCCAGGGCCTTGACCATCTTGCCCAGGCACTGTCCAACTGCCCCGACAGCAGCGTTGCCACGGCAAACGCAAACGGCACGGACATACCGACATACCCCATATACAACATGGGTGGATGAACAATCAGACCAAAGTCCTGCAACAACGGGTTAAGGTCGGCTCCATCCCGGGGGGATATAGGCAGCAACCGGTCAAACGGGTTAGACGTGAGCAGAATAAATAGCAGGAACCCCACCATCAGCGCCCCCATGACAGACAGGACCCTCGACCGCATATCCAGCGTCAGGTCACGGCTGAACAGGCTCACCGCCAGTGTCCAGCCGGCCATAATCCAGGTCCAGAGCAAAAATGAGCCTTCATGGGCACCCCAGACTGCAGATATCTTGTAGTAGACAGGCAGCTTGGAGTTGGAATTGTTGGCCACATAAGCCACAGAAAAATCATCGACGATAAACGCGTGTGTCAGGCAGGCAAAACTGACCCCGACAAACACAAACAGACCAGCAGAAAGCGAGCCGCTCAACTGCATCCATGCCGTTCGCCCCTGGGAGACACCCAGTGCGGGAACTGCCGCGAGACAGACTGCCAGTCCAAGAGACAGGATC
>CAYGNA010000192.1:0-7411 GCA_964351065.1 uncultured Pseudomonadales bacterium | reverse complement strand
TTGCGGCGTCGTTACAGGACTGCGTCTTCCATAGGCATCCCGATACCAGGTTTTCTCGCCCGTTTGGGTGCCCATATCTGTGACCTCATGCATTTCACACCATTCTCGTTTGGTCACTGGGAACTGCTTCGAAAGGACAATGTGCCAGCGCCGAACCGGTTGCCCGAATTGTTGGGTCGACCACCGCTTGCGGTCATTCCGGCGAAAACAGCTGCCGGGACTGCCTGACGAATTACGCGGGCCCGCCCGGCTGGCTAGTCAATCAGCCATAACATGCCAACGGTTGCGAGTGTGATCAGCGCAAGTCCGCCATTAATGAGCAGGCGATAGACTGGCACTGCAAGAAAACGTCGAAGTGACGAGCCTGCCCAGACCCAGGCAAAGTTACAGCCAATACCCAGTGTGGCGAAGCCAACGCACAACAGGGCAATAGCAGACCCGGTGCCCTGGCCTGCTGCAAAGCCGATGTTCAATCCAGTGGTGGCCATCATCCACGCCTTGGGATTTGAGAACTGGAACAGGCCTGCTTCAAAGAGGGTCATCGGTCGCTCGACAGAATCTTCATCCAGTTCCTCTGGCATCCGGAATCCCAGGATTTTCCAGGCGAGGTACAACAGGTACAGGCTGCCGAATATTCTCAGCGCAAATAACGCGTTCTCTGACTGTAGCAGTAATTGTCCAAGCCCAAGACCGCAGAGGAGTATCAGTAGATAGACGCCCAGATGGATGCCCAACACATGGGGCACAGATCGTCGAACATCAAATCTCAGCCCTGAGGCGGCCAATAAAAGGTTGTTGGGTCCGGGTGTGATCGTGGAGATAAACACGAAACCGGTTAGTGCAATAGCAAAATCCACGAGGGCTTTCCGATAAGACTCTGAGGTGTGTACCTTAGAGGGTAGTGCCAAATCAGTACAGATTCAGAAATTGACTAGTATACCAACACAGATTCCAATGCCTCGTTTATGTACTGGTGTGACGGGCGGAGACGGGACAACGATTGCCCGGCTTTCGATTGGCGCTGGCGCAGAACATGGCACGCCTTGCCGAGCGAACTGCTGCGTGCTTCCTCAGGGGACCAGGCTGTCTCGCCCGGTGGGTGGCATGGCGCTTTGGGTTGAATTGCCCCCGCGCAAAGGTACGACGGTGCTCGCGAGCGAAGCGCTGACTCAAGGCGTGAGCATTGCGCCGCCTTGACGCCCTGGTCTACGGGTTGGTCGAGAAGTCGAAAATATGTGGTCAGGCCAGGTTAGCTATTGAGTGGACCTGCCCAGGCACTGGTTCCGCTCATTCAGAATGATTGACAAGTTAGATCGATAAGATTGTTTTATTTCAATGTACTCCATCACTCCAATGAACGTAGGATGCGAGCCTGTGGAGTAGCTCATGCTCCAGACAAGTGACAGCAACATTGCTGTATTGCACACATAAAGAGGAAACAGGTATGAGAATTAACGAATCGTCGCCAATGGGAACATTGCTGGCGGCAACACTGGTGGTGCTGTCAATGGCAGCGCCTGCAGCGCTGGGCGATGCCCATGCTGCAAAGATGATGGGCGCCGGCAGTTCAGGCGAAGTCAGGTCAAACCAGTACTGGTGGCCCGATCAACTCGATCTTTCTGCGCTGCGTGATCATGACGCGCGCTCAAACCCGCTTGGCGAAGATTTTGATTACGCGAGTGCGTTTGCCAAACTGGATCTGGATGCAGTCAAGGCAGACGTCAACGCTGTACTGACTGACTCCCAGGACTGGTGGCCAGCAGACTTCGGCAATTACGGTCCGTTCTTTATCCGCCTTTCCTGGCACAGTGCTGGCACTTACCGTACGCTCGATGGCCGTGGTGGTGGTGACGGTGGTCAGATGCGTTTTGACCCGCTCAATAGCTGGCCGGACAACGGCAACCTGGATAAGGCAAAGAGACTGTTGTGGCCCATCAAACAAAAGTACGGTAGCAGTCTTTCCTGGGGTGACCTGATGATCATGGCCGGCACGGTCGGTATGGAAAACATGGGCTTTGAAACCTATGGCTTCGCGGGCGGTCGCACCGATGACTGGGAGCCTGACCTCGTTTATTGGGGCCCAGAACTCGAAATGCTGGCGAGCGATCGTCAGGACAGGGATGGTCAACTGCAGCGTCCACTGGGTGCTACACACATGGGCCTGATCTACGTTAACCCTGAAGGTCCAATGGGCAAGCCGGACCCAGTGGGCTCGGCGAAGAACATTCGTGTCGCATTCGGCCGCATGGCCATGAACGACGAAGAGACCGTTGCGCTGATTGCCGGTGGCCATACGTTCGGCAAGATGCATGGCGCTCGCAAGCCTGACTGTGTTGGCGCAGAGCCCGGCGCGGCCGCTGTTGAAGAGCAGGGCCTTGGCTGGAAAAACAAGTGTGGTAAGGGGCACTCTGAAGATACCGTGACCAGCGGTCTGGAAGGTGCCTGGACACAAGCGCCGACGCAATGGACAACACTCTACCTGTCGAATCTGCTCAATCTCGAGTGGAAGCAGACACGTAGCCCTGCTGGTGCAATCATCTGGATTCCCACTGACGAATCAATGCACCAGTCTGTGCCTGACGCGCACGTACCAGGCAAGTTCAACTCGCCGGTAATGACCACCGCTGACCTTGCCCTCAAGTTTGACCCGGCATACAAGCAGATTGCAGAACGTTTCCTCGCGAATCCGGACCAGTACCAGAAGGCTTTTGCCATGGCATGGTACAAACTGACGCACCGTGACATGGGGCCGGCATCACGTTATCTGGGTAACGCTGTACCCGCTGAACCGCTCATCTGGCAGGACCCGGTTTCAGCGCCTGCTTACAAGAGCATCAGTTCGCGCAATGTCAGGAAGCTGAAGCAGGAGATTCTTGATTCAGGCCTGACGATCCCTGAGCTTGTTCGAACAGCCTGGGCTGCGGCCGCGAGCTTCCGCGCCAGTGATATGCGTGGTGGCGCTAACGGTGCACGCATTGCACTTTCACCTCAAAAGGACTGGGCTGTTAACAACCCGGCAGAGCTGAACAAGGTTGTATCGAAGCTCAAAGAGATTCAGGCAAACTTCGGCAGCAACAAGGTTTCACTCGCAGATCTTGTGGTGCTGGGCGGCGCTGCAGCGATTGAGAGAGCAGCAGCGGATGCTGGCGTAAAGGTTGAAGTGCCTTTTGTAGCTGGCCGGGGCGATGCAACCCAGGCTCAAACTGACGTGGCCTCGTTTGCGTTGCTTGAGCCAAAGGCAGATGCATTCCGCAACTATTTTGATGCGGCAGGCAGCTATCGTTCACCCGCCGAGATGCTGGTCGACAAGGCTGATCAGCTTCGCCTGACAGTACCTGAAATGACCGTGCTGGTTGGTGGCATGCGTGCACTGGGTGCCAATACGTCAGGCACGATGCATGGCGTGTTCACCGATAGACCCGGCACGCTTAACAACGACTTTTTCGTCAACCTGCTGGACATGGCCACCGTGTGGCGCAAGACAGACACAGAAGGTATGTACGAGGGTGTTGATCGATCGAGCGGTAACGTAAAGTACACCGCAACGCCGGTTGACCTGATCTTCGGGTCAAACTCCGAGCTCAGAGCGGTTGCTGAAGCCTACGCATACGATGATGCACAGGCGCGGTTTGTAAACGATTTTGTTGCCGCCTGGACCAAGGTCATGCAACTCGATCGTTTTGATCTGAAGCACGACATCTAAACACAAGGGTCAGGTCCGATTCACTGTGAGTCGGACCTGGTCCGGTTTTCGAAGAACCGTGCCTTACAAGCGTTCTGCAAAGCCCGCCTTCCATTCTTCCAGTGACTGAAACTCCGGGTCGCTCGCGACCATGTCTCTTGTCGCCGCAACAATCTCTTCGTCACTCTTGCCAAGGTCGAGCCTCTGGGCAAAAGGCTGAGCGACGTGAAATGGTGAGTCAACAAAACATTCAACACCATTGCCTTCGCAGTCGGTGAAGTAAAGCGACCAGGCGTTACCGTGGCAAATTTGCAGGACGCCTGTCACGCCAGCATCTTGCAGCGTCTGTTGCAGGTTGCGCAGATCGTCCAGCGAACCAGTCCGAAACGCAAGATGGTCGACCATGACAAAGCCCGGGCTCGGCGTATCTTTGGTGCTGACCATGGCGATCTGGTGATGTTCATTGGGATCCTGGCTGAGAAAAACAATTTGTGAGCCGTCTGGCACAGGCCCGCGATTAGTAACGTGAAACCCCAGCACGTCACAGTAGAACGCCGAGAGGCGCTCAATGTCGCGCGCGAACAAGGTGGTATGTGCAAGGGTGAGTCCAAGGGATTTCTTTTGAGTCATGATTACGCTCCATCAGGTCTTGTGTAAAAAGCTAGGCGACGACCACCTTGCTCACGATTGCCGCAGCCCTGCCAGCGGGAACACCCAGCAATCGCAGGACTGCTTCACTGGTTCTGCTAATAGTGTCCGATGTCACTTCAGGGTCGACCATGGCCGCTGCGCGCACCAAAGCCAGCACCTGGTTAATCAGCAGGACATTGATTTCAACAGTGAATCTGCCCTGCTCGACGCCCATTTCAAGGTCCTTGCGTAGATACTGAACAACCCCGGATTGTAATCCGGGAATCACCCGAATGCTGCCGAGCAATACCTCAACCCACTCTGGGGCCTCCCTTGCCGTCTCGAGCATTCTTGCAGTGCCAGTTGCAACCCTGATAGCGGCGTTATCGATCTGTGCCATTTCATCGTTGATGCGGCGGGTGATCTCAATCGCGAGGCTGCTTGCGACATCCGCAAGGATCTCGCTCTTTTCCCGGTAGTAGTTATAGAAAGTGCCGTTGGCCAGGCCAGCGTGAGTGGTGATGTCGATGATGCTGGTTGCCTCATAGCCCTTGTTGGCAAACACACTGATCGCGCTGTCCAGCAGGGCTGATCGAGTCCTTTCGCGCTTGCGCTTGTTGATCGTCTGGTCGGCAAAATAGTGTTGTATGGCTGAAGACAAAGGATTGCGTTCCGGCAAGTACTTGCAGGGCAATTTATCCGATTGCTTGACAACAGGCAACATAATTGAGATCTTCCTCAATATTGAGACCAACCTCATTTAACGGAAACCGTATTGTGAAGCATCAACAAACACCGCCTGTACTGATTGTTGGGGCTGGCCCCGTCGGTCAACTCGCAGCCCTGCTGCTTTCCAGGCATGGTGTACAAACGCACCTTGTAGATCGGCGTATGGAACCTTTGAGCGCACCGAAGGCTCACGCTGTGAATCCGCGCACGCTGGAGATTTGCGAGAGCATAGGCGTTAGTGCCGACAGGTTAAGATCTCTCGGGGCCAGCGCGAATGATGGCGGCGACGTCAGATTCGTGGGTACACTTTGCGGACCACAATTTGGCGTCCTGCCATACGAGCGTCAGGATGAAGCCGCATTTGCTGATACCCCTTTCCCCCTCAGCAATATTCCACAGCCAGTATTCGAAGCAGAATTGCTGGCAAAGATTCAGTCAGACACCAACATCCACTTTCAGCGTGGTATTGAATGCACCGATCTCAGCGATGATGGTGAGGGAGTTGAGGTGACATTGCTCGAGAGCGAAACCGGCGTTGTCCCGCAGGAACGCTACCAGTATGTGATCGCGGCGGACGGTGCTGGCTCCAGGGTTCGTGACATTCTGGGAATCAGCATGGAAGGGCCGGAGAGCCTGCAGGACTTCCTGATGATTCACTTTTCTGCTGACCTGCGTTCGTTTACAAAGAATCGCCGCGGCGTTCTCTATTTTCTTTTTGCGCCTGGCGTGCATGGCACGCTAATCGCCTACGACCAGTCAAAAACCTGGGTGTTGATGCACCCCTTCAGAAAGACCGAGGAAAGGATCGGAGACTATACCGATGAGTATTGCCGTGAATTGATCAATCGCGCGGTCGGGACACCCGTGCCTGGTGCGGTGATAGAAAACGTCAGCCCGTGGACGATGACGGCACAGATTGCGTCAGACTATGCCAAGGGTCGTACCTTTTTCATCGGGGATGCCGCTCATCGCTTCCCGCCCGCCGGCGGCCTTGGTCTGAACACCGGCGCAGGTGATGCCCAGAATCTGACCTGGAAACTGGCCGCGGTGCTGAACGGCCGAGCCGGATCCAAACTGTTGGATACCTACGAAGTTGAACGCCGGCCGGTTGCCAAAATCAACTCTGATCAGAGCCTGACCAATTCGGCAAAACTGTTTGAGCTGATTGACGCTATCTACGGTAGCAACCCGGAGCCTGAACAAGTGGCGCAACACTATGCCGCTGTCGCTGAAAATCCGTCAGCTTTTCCCGCGCTGACAGCCGCCGTAGAAGCGCAGAAACCCCACTTCGACAGCTTCAGCCTGCAACTGGGATACCGCTACAGCAGCGCTGCTATCTTTGAACCCGCACCCATTCCTGGTACCGAAAACATCTCGAACTACCAGCCGTCCTGGGACGCCGGCGCTCACTTTCCTCACTACTGGCTGGGGGACGAAGCGCGGCGCGAACCGCTTCAGGCGCATTTGCCGGCTGACAGATTTTCGCTGCTGTGTGGGCCCGATGCCGTTAAGCCTTCTGGCGACGACTACTGCCAGCCGGTTTGCTTCGGTAGCGAGGTTGTGATTGATCGGGATTGGACGGCGATGACCGGATTGCCCGGTACTGGCGCCGTGTTGATTCGCCCGGATGGTCATATTGCGGCCCGCTTCCAGGCAGTGACCAGTGAAACGCTTGAATCAGTCACCAATACACTGCTCTGCAGGGAGAATTGATTATGGATCTTGGTATCAAGGGTAAGAAGGCTATTGTCTGTGCATCGTCACGGGGCCTTGGTAAAGCCTGCGCACTGTCTCTGGCACGAGAGGGCGTTGACGTTGTTATTAATGGCCTGACCCAGGATCATCTCGATGCTGTCGCCGCTGAAATCACTGCACTTGGTGCCGGCAGCGTTATCGCGATCAAGGCAGATATCAATACGGAAGCCGGGCGCGCTGCGCTTATTGCTGCGTGCCCCGACGCGGATATCCTGGTCAACAACAATGAAGGCCCACCACCTGGACGATTCAGGGACTGGCAACCGCAAGACCTGCAGAAGGCAATAGATGCCAATTTGATGGCGCCAGTGTTTATGATCCAGGGGCTCGTTGGAGGCATGGTGGCACGCAAATTTGGCCGTATAGTGAACATCACCTCGGCCATGGTGAAGTCACCCAGGGCACCAATGGGTCTTTCCACCGCCGCCCGCTCAGGTCTCACAGCCCTGTGCAAAGGGCTTTCCCAGGAAGTTGCAGCAAGCAACGTCACGATTAATAACATGCTACCGGAACGGTTCGATACAGATCGGCAGAAGTTCATGGTCGAGCGAGCCATGCAGACGCGCAACATCTCCCATGAAGAAGCCTATGCGGAGATGATTAACTCGATAGCGG
>CAYGNA010000191.1:0-7443 GCA_964351065.1 uncultured Pseudomonadales bacterium | reverse complement strand
ACCGTGCATTGCTGATTACCGGCGTAGTCCAGGCACTCGTTTTCCTGGCAATACCGGTCAGCGGCCTCTTCGGGCGAGGTTTGCCAACCGCACAGGTAATATGTCTCAGCCTCGGCACGCTGATTGCTTCAGGCGCAACGCTCGCCACCTGGCGCGGTCTGCCACAGGCACCCTGCGCTCTGGTACTTTGCGTTGGGTCAGTGCTCTTCACTAGCTGCTTCGGTTTACATCGCCGTCTTACATCGCCGTCGGCGCGCTTGCTCCGGGGCTCGTGTGGCTGACAGGCAGCTATCTCAATTCTGTACAGTTGCTTTTTTCCGAATTCCAGCAGACCAGTGACGCCAAGAGTGAGTTTCTGTCTGGCATGTCACACGAACTCAGGACACCACTCAACTCGATTGAGGGATTTGCGGACGTTCTGAAACGGGGGTTATGCCGGTGAACTGAGCGAAAAACAAACCGACTACGTCGCTAACATACTCGCCAGCGGCGGCCACTTCGCCAGGCAACATGACGGCACAATCATCCTGGATCGGCGCCCGACCGTATCACTGACCCGATTTGTGGTTGATCTGCCTTTCAAGCCCGCTGATAATCCAGCTTCGATCGATCCAATCGCCACCAATAGATGAGAACAGTGCTTGTCGTTGAGGACAAAAAACTGAACAGGGAGCTGATGGAAGCGATCCTTATCACCAACCCCTTCCACATTGACGACGTGCTGAATGTCATAAGACGTATCCTGCCCTGAGCTGGACGTACCCCAACTCACTTTTTTGGAATTATCCCATGCAAACCCTGTTCTACCAGGCCAGGACGGCTACCGGCGATGCCTTCGATATAGAGTTCCCCCTGCATCAGGATACTTACAGCGCAACCCGCATTGCTGAGCTGGTCACCAGTATTCTGCAGTCGATTGATCGCGACCTCGCCAATGAGGGCGAAACCAGCAATGGTGATGTACTCCAGGCGGTGGCCATGGCGCTCGCGATCAGATCAAGAATCATCCTGGCACCACCGGCGCTAACCGGCAAACTTGCCATCGAACTGCTGGGCACAGCACTCGGCGCGGTCGCGGCTGCCACCAGCGAAAGCTCGCACTAGCCTGTGCTCGACAGGGTCAGGCATAATTCGCGCCATCCAGTCCAGAGAGACCATCAACCATGAACACCGTTGTATGCGCGCTGTACCACTTCGCTACGCTCGATGATTATCAGGCCTGGCGCGAGCCGCTGCTCGATATCATGATGGATGAGCAATTGCGCGGCACCCTGCTGCTGGCACGCGAGGGCATTAATGGCACCGTTGCCGGGTCGCGTACCGGTATCGACCGCCTGCTTGCGTTTCTGCGCGCTGACCTGCGTCTGGCGGGACTTGTTGCCAAGGAGTCCTTTGATGAAAGCCAGCCATTCCATCGCGCCAGGGTCAAGTTAAAGCAAGAAATTGTGACGATGGGAGTGCCTGACATCGACCCTAACCATATCGTCGGCACCTATGTTGCACCAGCTGACTGGAACGCCCTGATTGATGACCCAGACGTCACGGTCATTGATACCCGCAACGAATACGAGGTGCAGATAGGCACGTTCAAAAACGCTATCAATCCCCACACAACCTCATTTCGAGAGTTTCCTGCTTACGCAGAAGCGAATCTCGACCCAACCAGGCACAAACGTGTTGCCATGTTCTGCACCGGCGGGATCCGCTGCGAAAAATCAACAGCCTATCTAAAGTCGCAGGGTTTTGAAGAGGTCTACCACCTGCAAGGTGGCATCCTGAAATACCTGGAGGAAGTGCCCCCGGAGGACTCCCGCTGGGAAGGGGAGTGTTTTGTCTTCGACAACAGGGTCTCGGTAAACCATCAGCTTGAGCCTGGCAGCTTTGAACAGTGCCATGCCTGCCGCATGCCGATCAGCGAAATGGACAAGACAAGCAATGCCTTTGTACCTGGTGTCAGTTGTCCCCACTGTATCGACAAGCAGGACAGTGAGCAGCGCAGGCGGTTTATGGAACGACAAAAACAGGTTCGGCTGGCAAAGGCACGTGGCGAGGCGCACATTGGTGCGGACGCAGCCCTGGCGCAACAGAAACACAAAGCAGAAAAGAAAGCGCGGCGCGAATCAGGCTCGAGGCAAGAGTCCGCCTGACCTGAAGACAAGTCTGGCCTGATGAATGTTCAGCCGGATGAATGGTCAGGCCAAGTTAACAGACCGGCGGCTCAGTCCGCCGCGAGTAACCGGGGCAAGAGCCGAAACACCTCAGCGCTAAATCCCATTCCGCTGTGACTTGACCGAACCTCGAAGTGCTCAATATCGGGGCTGACATCGTCAATACACGCCTGCCAGGCAACCACACCATCCAGCCTGCTGTAGATAGC
Organism: uncultured Pseudomonadales bacterium; assembly: GCA_964351065.1. GTDB lineage: Bacteria > Pseudomonadota > Gammaproteobacteria > Pseudomonadales > Azotimanducaceae > JANQJA01. The sequence continues at coordinate 5,066 of CAYGNA010000191.1, read as the reverse complement.
TCGGACGGGACACCTGATGGGCGTTCGCTGGCGCAGGCGCAGCAGGTTACTCATCTGCTCAGGCGTCAGTCCCGTCTCGTGACGGACCCATTGACTGATGCTGGATACGCTGGTGCCACCTTTCACGGGTGTCCCGATCGTCAGCACACGGTCAACAATATCAGGTCGGTCCCGCGCAACTTCACGCGCAATGATGCCCCCCCTGCTCCAGCCTACCAGCCGTACGGGGCCAGACTCGCGCGCCATCTCCTCGACAAGCTGTGTTATCGGCGCGAGAAAATCCAGCATTCGACCACCATTGACGCCCTGCCCCCATGGCCGCACCCTGTAACCAATCGCCTGCAGGAATCGACGTAGCACCAGGGTAGAAGTGTCATCCGCCATAAACCCCGGCAGCACCAGCACGGGTTCCCCCTGCCCTCGCCTGGCCTGAAGCCGCAAGACTGGCAATGCCAGCATCAATTGCCCGGCTTCTGCAGGAGCACGCCCCTCGAGCAATCGAAGCAGCAGGCCCGGGGGTTTAATTTCGTGAGACATTTTAGGCGTCGATCACTGCAGAAGAGGCGCTCGAGCATTGCATATCACCATCAACCTTGCAAAGATTGGGCAAAGGATGTGTGCATGAACCAACAAGAAATCAGGCAGCGATTTGCCGAAATTGCCGCTCTGCCCGCGGACCAGGTACCGCTCGACGAGGCGGCACTGCTGATTGCGGCAGAGACGGATGAGCCATTTGATATAGCTGGCTCAATGGCCGCACTCGACCGTCTGGCGGAAAGGTTCGAGACCGTATTTGACCGGACCACGGCCCTCGGTGTGTCGGTCGCATCGCTGAACGACTTCATTCACCGCGAAGAAAGCTTTACGGGCAACGTTAACAATTATTACGCCCTGGAAAACAGTTATCTGAACCGCGTCATCGACAGCCATCAGGGTATCCCGATCTCACTGGCGCTGATCCATATCACTATCGGCGCCCGCCTGAATCTGCCTGTCAGGGGAATCAATTTTCCCGGTCACTTCCTCGTTCGCTACGGCGACGAGAAGCACATGATTGTTGATCCTTTTACCGGCCGACTACTCAGCGAGACCGACTGCGCAACCCTGCTCAAGCAGATTGCCGGACCACGGGCAATTGTTCAGCCGGACTATTTTGATCCCGCAGATCACAAATCGGTTTTGCTGCGCGTGCTGGACAACCTCAAACAAATTTTCTGGCGCAACAAGGCCTGGGATGAGAGCGAAAAGTGTATTGAACGCCAACTGCTCCTGCGGCCAGAACAGAACGAATTCAACATCCAGTTAGGTGCTGTGTACGAAATGCAGGGTAAAGTCCTGATGGCACAGCACACCTACACCAGCGTGCTGCAGATCAGCGACGATGAACAACTGCGCACCCTGGCCAGCAAGCGCCTGCTTTCGCTGGAGTCAAGATCGCGGGTTATCCACTGACGTCAGCAAGCGATCAGCAGCGCTCGGGAAGGCGTCAAACCATGCCCCATGGCATTTGGTTAAAATTCCGGAACGGGCACCATGTTGCGACCAGCCTGGCCTGCCTGGAAAACTCCCATCGCAGGAGTTGCATCGCGCGGCAAGAATCCCTATCTTGATCCGCCAAATTCGATCCACAGCAGGGCACATGTACAAAGAACTGAAAGCCGTTTGGTCTGAACTCACCGCACCCGGAGCACCGTTTGAGACAACTGAAATTGTTGTCCGGGGTAACACCATCAAAACCTACGTGGCTGCGCCACCGAGTCTGCGAGAGGTCTGGCTGAGTTCAGCCCAGTTCGCTGATCGCGACTACCTGGTGTACGAGGATGATCGCTGGACCTACGCTGACGCACACCGTGATGTCGCCGCCATAGCAGCCTGGTTTGAGAACAATGGCATCAAGCAGGGCGATCGGGTTGCCATCGCCATGCGGAACTTTCCTGAATGGATGCTGACCTACTGGGCCTGTGTGTCATCCGGCATTACCGTGGTGGGCATGAACGCCTGGTGGGTGGCAGAAGAAATGGCGTACGGCCTGACCGACTCCAGTCCGGCAGCACTCGTCTGCGACCAGGAGCGACTCGACCGGTTTGACGCCATCAGGAGCAGCTTTCCCGACCTCAAGGTGATTGGGGTGCGCCTGGACTCCCCGCGGGCCGATGTGATCCCTTTTGCAGACCTGACCCGGGACGGTGGCGCCATGCCAACCCGGACCGTGGATTTTGATGAGGACGCCTGTATCTTTTATACGTCCGGTACCACCGGTCATCCTAAAGGTGCAGAGCAAACTCACCGCGGTTGCGTGGCGAACATCATGAACATTGCGTTCTGGGGTAACTGTATGGGTCTCGCACTTGCCCGGGCGAATGGTGTTGAACCACCTGATCCGGCCAATGCCTCCCCAGTATCTGCACTTGTCACAACGCCGCTGTTTCACGTGACAGCCAACAACTGCCTGGCACATTCAGCTACCATGGCCGGCGGTAAACTGGTGCATATGTATCGCTGGGACGCGCTCGCAGCACTACAGCTGATTGAAAAAGAGCGGATCTCAAGCCTGACCGGCGTGCCGGTCATGTCACGGGAACTGATTTCCCATCCGGATTTTGAGAAATATGATACGTCGAGCCTGCTGTCGGTTGGCGGCGGTGGCGCTCAACTGCAGCCTGACCTGGTCGGTAAGATTGACAGCACGGTCAAGACAGCCAGACCCGGCACCGGGTACGGTATGACAGAAACCTGCGGCATCATCACCTCTATCGGCAGTGACTTTTTTATCGATAAGCCGGAGAGTTGCGGGCCCGCAATGCCTACGTTTGACGCAAAGGTTGTGGATGGCGATGGTAACGCCCTGCCCAGCGGCCAGGTCGGTGAACTCTGGGTCAAGGGAGCCCCGGTGATCAAAGGCTACCTGAATCGCCCTGAGGCTACTGCCGAGTCAATCACGGACGGCTGGCTGCATACCGGTGATGTCGCACGGATTGACGAAGACGGATTCATCTTTATTGTTGACCGCGTCAAGGACATGGTACTGCGGGGTGGGGAGAACATTTATTGCGCCGAGGTAGAAACCGTTATCCACCATATGCCAGAGGTTGCCGAGTGCAGCGTCTTTGGCGTCGAAGATGATCGATTGGGTGAAGAGGTTGGCGCGGCGATTGTTATCAAGCCGGGCATTGAGCTTTCAGCTTCACAGATCCGCGAGCACTGCACTGTCCACATGGCAAAACACAAGATTCCAAGATACATCTGGCTGCTGACCGAGCCGCTGCCACGCAATGCAAATGGCAAGTTCCTGAAGCGCGAACTGCGTGAAACCCTTTCCGTGGCTGACGCCGTATAAGGCAAATTGCCCACAGAACCTGCTGTTGCAGGCGCCGGTAGCGGCGGCGAAACCGTCGCCGCCCGGGGCTTTTAGTATCGTCAAGAAAGGGCAGATCAGGTATCCTTGCAGCCCTCACACCAGCCGTGCAGGCAAGAACCTCCGACAAAGGTAGATCGATGTTAAAGAACTTAAAATTGCAGAAGTGGATCGACGAAATGGTAGCGCTTTGTGAGCCAGATTCAGTCGAGATCTGCGATGGCAGTATCGCTGAGAACGAACGCATGTGGGATCTGCTCACCGCGTCTGGTGCCGCCAGGAAGCTGAACCCGGCACTCCGCCCGAACAGCTATCTCATTCGCTCGGATCCCGCTGATGTCGCACGGGTTGAAGGTCGGACCTACATTTGTACCGAGAAAGAGGCAGACGCTGGCCCAACCAATAACTGGATTGCTCCCGATCAGATGCGTGACACGTTGGATGGTCTGTTCAAAGGCTGTATGCGCGGTCGCACCATGTACGTGATTCCATTCAGCATGGGCCCGGTTGGTTCGCCGATTGCCCACATTGGGGTCGAAATTTCTGATTCACCCTACGTTGTCGTCAGCATGCGAATCATGACAAGAGTCGGCGAGGCAGTACTACAAGAACTCGGTGAGACCGGGGAATTTGTTCCCTGTGTCCATTCTGTTGGCCGCCCTCTGTCTGACGGTAATGACGTCCCCTGGCCATGCAATCCCGACAATCTTTATATTGCACACTTTCCCGACACCCGTGAGATCTGGTCGTTTGGCTCCGGGTACGGTGGTAATGCGCTGCTTGGTAAAAAGTGTTTCGCCCTGCGAATTGCCTCCGCCATGGCCCACGATGAAGGCTGGCTGGCAGAGCACATGCTGATTCTGAAACTGACTAATCCCGAGGGTGCCTCTCATTACATTGCAGGCGCTTTCCCCAGCGCCTGTGGCAAGACAAACCTCGCGATGCTTGAACCCACAATTCCAGGATGGAAGGTCGAAACAGTGGGTGATGACATCTGCTGGATGAAGTTTGGCGACGATGGCCGGCTTTATGCGATCAATCCTGAAGCCGGCTTTTTTGGCGTCGCACCAGGGACCGGCATGGACTCCAACGCCAATGCCATGCTGAGCCTGACAGAGAACTGTATCTTTACCAACGTGGCCGAAACCGACGACGGTGATATCTGGTGGGAAGGTATGACCAGTGAACCGCCAGCACACCTGATAGACTGGCGTGGCAATGACTGGACTGCCGCGTCCGGTACACCTGCCGCACACCCAAACGCCCGCTTTACGGTCTCCGCAGCCCAGTGCCCGGTCATCGCTGATGAGTGGGAAGACCTCAAGGGCGTGCCCATCTCGGCGATCCTGTTTGGCGGTCGTCGTGCCACTGTGGTGCCGCTGGTGAATGAGGCAAACAGCTGGAACCAGGGCACCTTCTTCGGCTCAATTGTCAGTTCCGAAAAGACCGCAGCAGCGGCTGGCAAGATTGGTGAACTGCGCCGTGACCCCATGGCCATGTTGCCGTTCTGCGGTTATAACATGGCTGACTACTGGTCTCACTGGCTAGAGACGGGTGCCCAGGCTGATAAACAATTGCCGGCCATCTACTACGTCAACTGGTTCCGCAAGGACGATGACGGCAAGTTTGTCTGGCCGGGTTTTGGCGAAAACAGCCGCGTACTGAAGTGGATTTTTGAGCGTTGTGAAGGAACCGCCGAAGCAATCGAGAC
>CAYGNA010000190.1:0-7448 GCA_964351065.1 uncultured Pseudomonadales bacterium | reverse complement strand
AACGGCGTGATGGTGGCGCTGAATGTACCTGATGGGGCCACCGTGGAACGTGTCTACCAGCGTGCCCTTGCGCTCGGCGCAACCGACGAGGGACGTCCGCATGACCGGGGCTCGAACATGGGCTTTTATGGCGGTTACTTCCGTGACCTGGATGGCAATAAGCTGGTGGTGTACTGCCTGGGCTGGCAGCCAGCCTGAAATGGGCACAAAAAAGGGCCGCAACTGCGACCCCCTTTTTAAGGTTGGTGCCGGCGCCCCGGTTAGTCTCCCTGGCGTCTGTTCGCAGCAACTGCCGCAAACTCCTGGCGTGAGAGACCGCCGTCGCCATTAACGTCGAGGCGTTCAAAATTGCTCGCCAGACGTGCAGCGCCTCGGCCTTTCAGTTCTGACTTCTGCAACAGTTCGTCGATGTTGTCGTCCATCATGCCAAACATGCGACTGGCGCCGAGCATACGCTCGTACTCTTCTTTCCTGTCCTGGCTGGTCTCGTCTTTCCAGCGATAACTGATTGCGGTGAACAGCATTTCTTCGTGGGACTGCTCACCCCAGGTGATGGTGAGTGACGGGTCCGGGTTGGCGACGTTCTGGGCCGAGTTGTCGTACTCGTAGCGGGCGATCAGTTTGGAACCGGCAGGAACATCTATGGGTTCCTCGAACTCATAGGCACGCTGCCAGTTAAAGTCGTAGCGAGGCAGGGACAGCAACATCTTTTCGCTGCCATCAGGGTAGCGGATAGCGAGGGTTGATGACTGACCACGATAGTGTGCATGTGGAAATGCGAAGTAGAGCAGTGCATCACTTGGAAATTGGAGATATGAAACTTCCTCATGGCGCGCGGTTTCAGGCGGGATTTCAATTGTAAAATCGATCACCACAGCACTGCGAATCATGAGTTCCGGAGGCTCATCATAAAAGTACAGACCCACCTTGGTGCGGTCGGTGACGGCTTTGCCATAGGGTGTGTAGTGCATCTGGAATCCGATTGCGCCACCGGCCGGTAAATAGGCGCCCATGTCTTCGCGCATTATGTTTGAGTCGGCACCATCCGCATAGACTCGAACAGATGTGGCCCAGCTGGACTCGTTGCTTCGACCGTTGGCCGGCATTTCAGTCATGTGACCGCTCAACAGGTGGTGCACGGTTTCGCGCGAACCGACCTTGACTGTTGATGCCCGGAGCCACTTGCCCTCGGTGAGTGGATTGGCAATGACCGGGCGCTGGTAGTCAACGATGCCGGTTGCTGGTACATCAAATGGCGGCAGATCGAGTACCAGGTCTGGTGTGCCGAGGGGCCACTCTTCTGGTGGTTTGCGTTCCTTGTTGAGCGGGTCAGGTCCTACACCCCTTGGGGCACCGGCTTCGATCCAGCGTACGAGCGTGGTGATCTCCTGCGGCGCCAGGCTACGATCATGCAGGAAGCTGCCAATCTCCGGGTCAGCATGCCAGGGAGGCATTCGATCTGTGCGCAGCACCTCGCGAATCATTGGGGCAAAACCAAGAATCATCTCGTAGCTTGTCATAGCCCAGGGACCAATACCGCCAGGCTGGTGACATTCAACGCACTTGGACTCAAGTATTGGCACAATTTCGTTGGCATATGAGATTTTGGCGAAATCTGCTTTTCGCGCCCTGTCGGGGAAGTTCACGATACAGCCAGGTGCACTGACCTGGGCAACTTCAACAGGTTTGCCCGCAATCACAGCATCGAGTGCGTCCGCGAGATAGGTATGTTTTGCCTCAGCCCGTTGACGTTCATAGGTAAGCCGGTCGTCCACCGGGCCGTGATAGACAACGCGTTTGGTTCTGTTATCAATAACAAAGATTTCGGCCGTGCGTGTCACCCTGAGCGCATCACCAATCAACTGCAGGCTGTCGTCCAGCACGGGGATGTCAAAGCCAAATTCTGCAGATTCGGCGGCAATGGATTTTCGGTTGTCCTGGATGTTGGAATTGAGCAAGAAAAACTGAACGCCTTTGTCGGCGTATTGATCCCTGACTTCCCGGAGGAACGGCATGGCGTTGCGAACAATGGGACAGCCATTGCCCTGAGTCATGATCACAATGGCCGGTGCATCCGAGTAGTAGGACAAACGGTGTGCCTTGCCGGTCTCATCGATGAGTTGGAAGTCATCAACCTGCATGCCAACAATGGCGTCGTCCATGGGGCCGGTGCTCACCATTGATGCATTCATCATGTGTCCGGCGTGGTCAGCGCCAGCTGCCATCTTGTGGTTTGACATGTCGTGCTGCGCCATTTCCTGGTGCGCTTCGGTATTGGCGCCTTCGTCGGCATCGGCACTTTGCTCGATCTGTCCGCAGGCAGTAGTTAACAGCAAACTGGTCAGGCCCAGCAGCGTTAGCGTGGTTCTAAACATATCGACTCCCTCTTGTTTTTGTGTCGGAACGCAAAAATCATAGCAGAAATGTAAAATTTAGCGCTCCTCGACGCCAGGGGCCTCTGTCCGGGAACTCTGCCGTTGCGAACTGCTGTCCGGGGCTGGTTACGCATGGCACATTCCAGTTAGTATCTGCAAACATAAAAAAAATTTCGAGGGAGTAGTCGTGATGTCCATCCAGAAGCCAGTTGGCGCTCTGCTAGTTTTGACCTTTGTTCTGGCAGCCTGTAGTGAATCAGGGGGGGCAGGACAACCCCCCGCGACAGTGGTGTCGGATGCCGATCAGGTTGAATCAACTGAAGGTACCGGGGCGGGGCCGCAAACCGGGACTGGTCGACTCGAGATGCCCAGGGGCATTATGGTGGCCCACCCTGCAGACAATGCGGCGCGGCAGGCGTTTTTTGGTGACCTGCATGTTCACACAACCTATTCATTTGATGCGTTTGCCTTTGGTACGCTGGCCACGCCGTATGATGCGTATCGTTACGCCATGGGTGAGGCGATCAAGCACCCGGCGGGTTTCGATATACAACTGCGTGAGCCACTCGACTTTTATGCAGTAACAGATCACGCCATGTTTCTCGGAGCAGTCCAGGCCGCTGCGGACCCTGCAACGCCATTTGGAAAGTTGCCCCGGAATAAGGGACTTCACAATCTGAATGCCGATCTCTCAACATCGACGATACCAACGCGCGGGAAGACCTTTTCCAGCTTTCTCGCCAATACGATCAACGGAGTGACCAGCGGCGAGATAGACTTGGAGATGGTGAATGCCATTACCCGTAGCGCCTGGGCGGATATCATCAACGCGGCTGAGCAATACAATCAGCCTGGCAAGTTCACAACGTTTGTGGCTTATGAATACACTACATCCACGGACGATCGCGGCAATCTGCACCGAAACGTCATCTTCAGGGGTGCTGACAAGTTGCCCGTCATGCCATTTTCTAGGTACCACAGCCAGGATCCGGCTGGGCTCTGGAACTGGATGGATGGGCTGCGGGAGCAGGGCATAGAGGCACTGGCTATTCCGCATAATTCGAATGGCTCCAATGGCCAGATGTTCAAGCTGGTCGATTGGGCAGGCAACCCGATGGATGATGCCTATGCGCAGCAGCGGATGCGAAATGAGCCACTGGTAGAGATCACCCAGATTAAAGGTACCTCGGAAACACATCCCGCACTTTCCATGAACGATGAGTGGGCGGATTTTGAGATTATGCCCTTTCGCATTGCGACCACGCTGGCCAGTGCGCCAGATGGCTCCTATGCCCGGGACGCGTTGCTGAAAGGTCTTTCGCTCGAAGACAAGGGGGTTTCCAACCCCTACAAGTTTGGTTTTGTTGGCGCGTCGGATACGCACGTCGCAGCGACTTCAGATGACGAGAGTAACTATTTTTCCAAAGTTGGGCTCATGGATGGTGCGCCGGCCTTTCGCGGCTCGGTGCCACTGTCACCAGAGGAAGCAAAGCTGGTTCGGGAAGCTGGCCGGCTTGAGATTCGCGAAACAGAAGCCGGGCCCTACGCAACAGGCGCTTATGAGACCTGGAGCGCCTCAGGTTTGACTGGAGTATGGGCTGAAGCCAACACGCGGGAGGCAATTTATGATGCCTACCGTCGCAAGGAGACCTTTGCTACATCGGGGCCCAGGATTCGTATTCGATTTTTTGGCGGATTTGATTTTGATGCAGATACGCTCGCTGCGACGGATGTCCTGACCCGCGCCTACTCGGATGGCGTGTCGATGGGTTCAGACCTGCTAGCGAAAGGCGACGTGCCCCCTTCTTTCATTGTCTGGGCGCAACGTGACATGCGCTCGGCTGCCTTGCAGCGCATCCAGGTTATCAAAGGCTGGACAGAGGATGGTGAGCATCATGAGCAAGTTTATGATGTGGCGTGTTCAGACGGCGGCCAGGTGGACCCAACAACCCATCGCTGTCCGGACAACGGTGCCAGCGTTGATTTGACGGATTGCTCCTATTCACCAAACCTTGGTGCCGCGGAACTCAAGACCGTCTGGCAGGATCCTGATTTTGACCCTGCCAATCGCGCTTTCTACTATGCACGGGTGCTGGAAAATCCAACCTGCCGCTGGTCGACCTGGGATGCCGTGCGTGCCGGTGTTGCGCCCAGGGTCGACTTGAAGGCAACCATTCAGGAACGCGCCTGGTCATCACCTATCTGGTTGGTTCGTCAGGGCGGCTAACCGGCCAGTTCCCGTATCGATGCAGGCTCTGGTCTGCATTGATACGGGGCCGTCGCTTCTTGAAGCAATTCAATTTTTGACAATCCGATTTGGCCCGACTGTCCACAGGGAACGAGCGTAGATAAATTCAGGTGAATCATGACCGGCAACAGGGTGAACAATAAGAACAACCAACATTGGTACTTGCCGAATATAAAACGTCGAGACTTCCTGCGCGGCACTGTTGGCGGTATGGCTGGTGCCATTATGTCAACCTGGCCCTTGCAACAACTTGCCGCACAACAGGCTGGTGATCCTGTCGTAGATGATTGGGACTCGGGCATATTGCGGCATTTGTTGCCTGCAGTGAATGAATCCCGATTTTTGATCAAGGCGTCTTTTACGAGACCGCTGACTGGTATGCCGCGGCTGCGAATTCAAAACGGTGCCTCGACGCACATGGCCGATGGCTATCAGAATGATACTAGCGGTGAGTTCTGGCAATTTCATGCCACGGATTTGCAGTCCAATACTGAATATCAATTGTCTCTCCAGGACAGTCGGGGTAATCCGCTGTGCGAACCCTGGCCACTGTCAACTTTTCCCGCGCCCGAGGAGAGACCAGAGCGGGTACGTGTACTATTTTATACCTGCGCGGGCGGTGTCGACGGGCAATACTCTGGTATTGGCGATCGGCGTGGCAACTTGCCGATTGCGATTCGGCGGCGCCTGCTCAAAAGGGCCCTGGCTTTTTCACCGCAGGCGGTGATTGCCAACGGCGATCATATCTACTGGGATTTACATACCTGGCAAGGAGAGAACGCCGGCGAGTTGAGTGCGGCTGGTCGCGCATCCAATTTTGATTTGGCCGCGCGGGTGATGGGTGGCACTAATGAACAAGCCATGAAACTGGCGGCGGGACCGCAGATTGTGCCTTTGTACGGCACCGATTTCCGTTCCACACCGGTCTACTTTTTACAGGACGACCATGATCATTGGGAAAATGACTCGCCACTGACTTACCCGGTTCCATGGTTTCAACTGCAACTTGCGCGCACGACGCAACAATTGTATTACCCGGAATTTCTTCCCGACGCCACCAGGTCAACAGGGCTGCCATATTCGAGTAGTAGCGCGCGCGGTGAGTTGTCAGAGAGTTTCGGTACGCTGCGGTACGGACGATTGCTCGAGGTGCTGCTGTACGACGTGCGGCGAACTATCAGTGTAGGAGAACTCAATGCCGCTTTTCTGGATAGCAATGTCGAAGATTGGCTGGTACAGAGAACAGGGTCCAAAGATACTCGTCACCTGGTTCACGTGCCTTCGAACCCGCCGGGTTGGACTGCAGGCAAGTGGGGCGAGTGGTATCCCGATGTCCTGCACCCTGAAACCAACGAACTTACCATGCAAGTTCCCAAACCCCATTGGCAGAAGGGGTGGCTCAATCAACACGATCGCATCATGCAGTCGTTAGCCAATATGCGGCACAGGAACCCGCTGGTCATCTCAGGCGATCTTCATGCCACTGGTGTTGGCACCATGCTTGGCGCTGGAAACCTGGATTTTAGCCATAACCCCATCACCAATATTCTTTCTGGCCCCATAGGTACTTCAATTCAGGGGTTTCCGTCCGTGGTGCGTGGTGTGCGTGCGGCACCATCACAGTACCTGGATTTTGAAGAGCAGGTAGTTCCATTCGAGCAACATGGTTTTACGCTGGTAGACTTTGAGCAGAATAAAATCGTGGCACAGCTTTTCAAGTGGGATGTAAACAGCCAGCCATTGGCAGCGATAGATTCATTACAACCGTATCATCGAGTAGAGCTGGATCGACCTTGATTCACATGTTGGGTCGCACCGACTGTGTACATATTGAAACGGTAGCGACAGAAAAGGGCCAGATGAACGAAACCCTATGCAGTTGTCTGCCGTCAGGGTTAGGGGGACAACTACTAACAAATAGCCAGACCAAACGGGAGAGTGACAAAGATGGTTTTTAATATGCCGATAAGCCTGGCGGGGCTCTGCTGCTTGCTCTTCTTATCACAAGCAGCGATCGCGCAGCCGAACGATCCCACTGACGGGTATCTTTTATCCGTCGCAGCACCACACCGTGAAGTGGGGCCAAATGACAGCCCGAATGTGCTCTTCATTGTGGTTGACGATCTGAATGTGGCGATTGGTGCATACCTTGATTCAGCGCAGCATCCGCAGTATGCGACCGCAAAGACCCCCAACCTGGATCGGCTGGCTGCCGAAGGCGTCCGATTTGAGCGCGCTTACGTGCAGAATCCGCTATGTAACCCATCCCGCACATCATTTCTGAGTGGGCTGCGGTCCGCCTCGGTGGATGTTTATGATGGTGCGACACCGCCGCGCCACAAGATTGGCGACAAGCTGCGCATGCTACCGGAACACTTCCATGACCACGGCTACTTCACAGCGCGGGTTGGCAAGATTGCCCACAACAGTTTCGAACACGTTGTGTCCTGGGACAGCTCAAACTTTGCGCTTTCCAGGGAACCGGGTCAGCGTTTTCACCGGCCTGGTTATCTGCCCGGTGTGGACTTGTCCGAAGTGCGTGACAATACCTGGACCAAAGGATCGGAAAACGGCATGTCCCGGAGCGAGGTACTCGCCGCCGTTGGGCGTCCGGCGGGGCTGCCACTGTCCTGGCGGGCTACCGACGAGTCGCCCCGTATGACGCCAGATGGAACAACGGCTACCCGAATCATCCAACTGCTGGCGGATAACCGCGATAGGCCGTTCTTCATTGCGGCCGGTTTTCATAAACCGCACCAGCCCTGGGTGGGTCCCGCGTCATTTTTTGCCCAGCACCCCATTGACCAGATCCAGCTACCAAAGAC
>CAYGNA010000189.1:0-7454 GCA_964351065.1 uncultured Pseudomonadales bacterium | reverse complement strand
GTTAGTGGTCAATGCGGCGGGGTTGGGCGCGCAGGCGGTGGCGTCCAGTGCTGACTTTATCCAGGCTGCCACTATCCCCAGGCTCTACTATTGCAAAGGTAACTACTTCACACTCGCGGGCAGAAACCCGTTTACTCACCTCATCTACCCGGTGCCGGAGAAGAGCGGAGCTGGGCTCGGGGTTCACGCGACTATAGATCTTGGCGGCCAGGCACGGTTCGGGCCAGACGTCGAGTATATCGATTGGGAAGATTATGCGGTAAACCAGAACCGATTACCGGCATACTACGACGCGGTGAGGCGCTACTACCCCTCTTTGAAGGATGGCCAACTGGTACCTGGATACGTGGGTATACGACCTAAACTGCAGGGGCCGGATGATGCACCTGTCGACTTCGTTATTCAGGGAGAAGAAGTTCACGGGGCGACAGGGTTTGTTCAGCTTTACGGTATAGAGTCACCCGGGCTGACGGCATCCATGGCGATTGCTGGCCGCGTGTGTCGTTTACTCGGTGAGGGTTGACCCTCCACCTGCACCAACGATTAATCTGGGAAATATGCACGAACACTCTTCACATCAACACGCTCCGCACGACCAGCATAACCACGGTCATAACCACGGTCATGGCCATCAGCATGATGCTGCGCTGGCAAGCTTTAACTCGGTCAATGTGAGTTTTATCGTTGCGGTAGTTGCTAATCTGGGGTTTACGCTCCTTGAGGCGGTTTATGGCTTTCTGACTAACTCCGTTAGCCTGTTGGGTGATGCTGGCCACAACCTGTCAGATGTACTTGGATTGCTCCTTGCCTGGGGAGCGGCCTATCTCGCGACCCAGCAGTCTAGCCAGACATTTAGCTATGGCTACCGAAAATCCACTATCCTCGCTGCGGTTGTTAACGCTGTGGTGCTGGTTTTTGCCGCGGGTTTTATCGCCTTCCAGTCGATAGAAAAATTCATGGCACCCTCGCCAATCCAGGAAGTGCCAGTGATGGTGGTTGCTTCGATAGGTATTCTCGTCAATGCGGGCACGGCGCTGCTGTTTATGCGCGGCAGCAGTCATGACCTGAACATAAAAGGAGCATTTCTACACCTCGCCTATGATGCCGCTATTTCGGCAGGCGTGGTGGTTGGTGCTGCGATTATCCTGGTAACGGGCCAGTTATGGATTGATCCACTGCTCGGTTTGTTTATTGTCGCGGTTATCCTGTTTGGTACCTGGGGATTGTTGCGAGATTCTGTCAATCTCATTATGGACGCGGTGCCACAGCACATTGATCTGGCCGGGGTGCGCACTTACCTCGAAGGCATTGAGGGCGTCGAGGGTATTCATGATCTGCATATCTGGGCCATGAGTACACATGAAACCGGCCTGACCGCTCATCTTGTTATGCCGCAAATCACGCTATGGGAAGATGAAGACAGCTATGCGAGGATTAGTGCAGAACTGGAAACGAGGTTTAAGATTCATCACGTCACGCTTCAGGTCGAACGCGACCCGGCGTGCGCCACAGATTGCGATTAGGATATACAAATGCCTTCACTTGACGAGTTTATATCTTCCACTGTAACCAGTGCTTCACTGGCTCCCATTGAGTTGTCGGAACCGGTGCCAATTGAGGCATTGCATACACCCGCGCTTATTATCGATCTGGACGTTTTTGAAACGAACCTCGACAAAATGCAGGCTCACCTGTCAGCGCACAACATGGGGTTGCGGTGCCATACCAAGATGCACAAGTGTCCTATTATTGCCAAAGAGCAGATCAAACGCGGTGCCCTTGGTGTATGTGCTGCAACGGTGTCCGAGGCGGAGATCATGCTCGCTGGTGGTGTCGAGAAAATACTCATTACCTCGCCGGTTGTTACACCTGAAAAAATCCATCGTGTGATCGCGTTGGCTGTTCAATCCAGCGGTGTCGCCGTTGTGGTTGATCATATTCATGGCGCGAATCTGTTTGATGTCGCCGCCAGGGCTGCAGGCATCGTTTTACCGGTACTCGTAGATCTTGATCCGGGTATGGGGCGAACCGGCATCGCAACTGGTGATCCTGCGGTTGAACTGGTGCATCACATTGGCGGCGGTTGTTCTAATCTTACGTTTGCGGGACTGCAGATGTACGCTGGCAATTGTATGCACATCGAAGATTATGCTGCACGCAAGCAAAAGTACCTGCACCTGATGGCCAAAGGCGAGGAAACCCGTGATCGTCTGGTGAGTGAAGGTATAGCGGTAGAGGTGTTCAGTGGTGGCGGCACCGGTACTTATGATATTGAACCCGAGCTTGCTCTGTTGACTGACCTTCAGGCGGGGTCTTATGCGTTCATGGACATTGAGTACCGAGATATTGGTAGCCGGACAGGTGAGCGCTTTGACGATTTTGAGCCTTCCCTGTTTGTACTTGTCACCGCAATCAGCAAACCGCAGGAGCGACTCGTGACCGTGGATGCCGGGTTCAAGAGCATGGCCTCCGATAAAGGTGCGCCGCAGTTCCGCGATGTTGAGGGAGTGACATATCACTGGGGCGGTGACGAGCACGGCATCATTGCGCTCAACAATCCGTCTCGGGAAATCAGGCTGGGTGACAAGTTGCAGGTGATTACCCCTCACTGTGATCCCACGGTGAACCTCTTTGACTATTACTTTCCGCACCGCAATGGTGTCGTCAGCGAAATATGGCCCATCGCTGCCCGTGGAAGATCGCAGTAGTGAGCTTTGTGAACCAGGCGCCATGGTTCGAAGATTTTGCTGTTGGGGATATGTTTAACGAGGTGCCGCCAGTTACGCTGACGGAAGGTCACACAGCAATTCACCAGGCGCTGTTTGGCGACCGCCTGCGGCTGGTTTTGGATCATGAATTCTGTCGCCGTGTTACCGGCCAGGACAAGCCATTGGTACACCCATCGCTGGTGTGTAACCTGGCGATCGGCCAGTCTACCATTCCATCCCAGCGGGTGATGGGTAACCTCTTTTATCGAGGACTGATTCTGCGCCAACCTGTATATGTTGGTGATACGCTGACAACGTCCACCCGGGTCGTTGCACTGCGGCAGAATCGTGCCAGAGAGGGGAGACCCGCATCCGGCATGGTCGCGCTCGAAGTGCAGGTAGCGAACCAACGGGGCGAAACCGTAATGCTTTTCTGGCGCTGCCCGATGATCCCGTGTCGGGATCCCGCCGCACAAACGGGTATGCAGGACAGTTTTGAGCTTATGCCTGCGGAGATCGATGAAAGTGAACTGCTGGGTGCGCTGCCTGCCTGGAACTATGCGGCATTTGCCCCGTGCGCGGCGCTTGTCCCTGGTGAACCCATGCTTGTTGAAGGACGTGACACGGTGACACTTGCCCCGGAACTCGTTCGCCTGACATTAAACATGGCCATGACTCACACTGATGCAGGCGCAAGTGTTTACGGCCAGCGACTGGTCTATGGCGGTCACACAATTTCAATCGCGGCAGCACAAGTAGTGCGCGTTGTTCCCCAGCTTGTATCGCTACTTGGGTGGTTCCATTGTGACCATGTCGCGCCGGTATTCGAGGGAGACATTTTGCAGTCGACAGTAACCCTTGAGCGCATCCTGGACGCGGGAGCGGCACGCATTGGCGTACTGGATGTAACGACACTTGCGGAGCGCGGTGCCGCAGCACCAGCACCCGGGCAAGGTATCAAGGTCCTGGACTGGCGAGTCGCTGTTATCCTCCCCGGTTTATCCTGACCAGGTAGCTTCAGAGCAGGGTCGGTTCTTGCATAGGGCGTTCGGAATCCGTTGATTTTATTAGGGAATTGGCCGGATTGTGGTACAGTACGTCAAACCCGTAAGCGGAGATCTTGCTGTGTTTGAATTGGTGCAGGCCGGTGGCTGGCTAATGTTCCCCATTATCCTCAGCTCGATCATTGCGGCCGCCATTTGTGTTGAGCGATTCTGGACACTTCGGTCTAACCAGATTGTGCCAAAAAACCTGCTTGCACAGGTATGGAACTCCATCAAATCAAGCGAAATGGATGCAAAAAAGCTCCGTGAGCTCAAAGCCGGTTCACCGCTCGGTGAGATTCTGGCAGCAGGAATTGCGAATCATCGACGTGGGCGCGATCAGATGAAAGAGAGTATCGAGGAGGCGGCGGGTCATGTGGTTCATGAGCTTGAACGTTACCTGAATACGCTCGGCACCATAGCAGCAGTGACACCATTGCTTGGTTTGCTCGGTACAGTGATCGGCATGATCAAGGTCTTCAGTGCTATCCAGCTGGAGGGGACGGGCAACGCGCAGGCGCTTGCCGGTGGTATCTCAGAAGCCCTTATTACGACCGCAGCTGGCCTTACCGTGGCTATTCCGGCCCTGTTTTTCTACCGGTTCTTTCAGCGCAGGATTGATGAACTGGTAATCAGTATGGAGCAGGAAGCGCTTAAACTGGTTGAAGTTCTCAATTCAGACCGTGTTGACCGGACTGAAACAAGGGGACGACCAGAAGTCGCCCAGGCAGCTAACCGCTAGGGGCTGATGTGAAGTTTGCGCGCAGAGCCAGAAACGAAGTTGAAGTTAATCTGACAGCACTTATTGATGTTGTATTTCTGCTGCTCATTTTCTTTATGGTCTCGACCACGTTTACCCGTGAAACCCATCTCTCAATAGATCTTCCTGAGGCAAGCGGTCAGCCTGTACCGGTCGCAAGTTCGCAGATCGAAATCACCGTGACACGCTCAGGTGACTATGCTGTCAATGGTGAAGCACTGGTGAACGCACGGCTGGAAACGTTGAAGCGAGCGCTCGAAAAAGTCAGTGGTGGTAATACCGGTGCACCACTGGTGATAACTGCAGATTCAGCCACTCCCCATCAAGCGGTTGTTACGGCCATGGATGCTGCGGGACAGCTTGGTTTTGTCCAACTCAGCATCACTACACGCAACGTTACAGATGAAGAATAAACATGCCAGGGCAACAGATGCGCAAATCTACCGACGCCTGTTAGCCTACGTCACACCCTACTGGGGCGCTTTTCTAATCAGTATTGTCGGCTTTATCCTTTATTCGATGTCCAATGTCGGATTTATGCAACTCGTTGCCTATATTGTCGACTCGCTGTCAGGCAAAGACCCGCTGGTCGACTCCAGGGTTGAACCTTTTCTTAGGGGTCTGTTCGGCGAAGCAGACTCACTGAACCGGAATGTCATACCGCTGGCGATTGTGCTTATAGCGGTGGCACGTGGGTTTGGTACTTTTGTTGGTAACTATTTCATTACTTACGTTGGCACCAACCTGGTACACAATCTGCGTTGTGAATTGTTTGACCAGTTGCTCCGTCTACCTTCCAGGTTTTTCGATCAGAATTCCATGGGGCACCTGGTTGCCAAGGTCACCTTCCACGTCACCCAGGTAACCGGGGCGGCGACAGATGCGGTTCGCGTGATCATCCGAGAGGGCTTCACAGTAATTGGATACCTCGCGTTTCTGTTTTACCTGAACTGGAAGCTGACGCTCATTTTTCTTGCTGTAGCGCCGCTTATTGCCCTGCTGGTTGATTTCGCCGGCAAGCGGTTTAGACGGATTAGTGAACGCATTCAGGATTCGATGGGTGATGTCACACATGTTGCTTCTGAGGCCGTCCAGGGCTATCGGGTAGTCCGTACCTTTGGTGGTGCTGACTATGAGCGCAAACGGTTTGAGGCAGTCAGTCACGACAATCGTCGACAGTCGATGAAAATGGTTGTGACCTCTTCAATTGCAACACCTGTGGTACAGATTGTGGTCGCGACAGCACTGGCTGGGCTGGTGTGGCTGGTCCTTGATCCGGTGCTGCTGGCAGATATGAGTGAGGGCATGGTTGTCGCATTTATTGGTACCGGCGGATTACTCGCCAAGCCAATCCGCCAACTTTCAGAGGTTAACTCTACCGTGCAGAAGGGACTCGCGGCAGCCGAGGATATTTTCCATTTGTTTGATGAAGCACCGGAACTGGATGCCGGTACCAAAGTGGTAGGGCGCGTAGAAGGCAAAATCGAGTTTCGCCACGTCTCCTTTCGATATGACGACGAGGATGAGAGCGATCCCCTGGTTCTGAAGGACATCAGTTTTGTTGTCCAACCCGGAGAAACAATAGCGCTTGTGGGGCGTTCGGGCAGCGGCAAGAGTACGTTGGCGAGTCTGATCCCGAGGTTTTATTCACCCCAGGCAGGCCAGATTCTTGTTGATGATGTGCCAATTGACGAAATGACGCTCGAATCGCTGCGCGAACAGATCTCTATTGTTACGCAGGATGTGACCTTGTTTAACACGTCTGTTGGGCGAAACATTGCGTATGGCACGTTGTTCGAGGCGGAGTCAGAACTTATCCGGGAGGCGGCAACCCGCGCTTATGCCTGGGGATTTATCAGTGAGCTTGATGCGGGAATGGACACGATAGTCGGTGATGATGGCGTGCTGTTGTCAGGTGGACAACGGCAGCGAATAGCGATTGCCCGGGCGTTTCTCAAGGACGCCCCAATTCTTATTCTGGATGAGGCAACCTCGGCCCTGGACTCTGAATCTGAACGGTATATCCAGCGTGCCCTGGATGCGGTTGTGCAGGGTAGAACAACGTTTGTCATTGCTCACCGGCTTTCAACTATCGAGAAGGCTGACAGGATCTTTGTCATTGATGCAGGGCGTATCGTGGAGCAGGGCACGCACGCAGAATTGCTTGCAAGGAGTGGCGCCTATGCGAGTCTGCATAATCACCAGAAGTCTGATTCGGATGAAACGTCCCGACCAGCACAAGCGCGACTCGCGGAATTCAAGCCGGTACCCATTGCAGAGGACAAAAGCTGGCAGTGGTTGTCTGACGACTTCAATCCACTCCTGCAGGCCTGGTATTCCAACGCGGGCTGGACAGCGATGCTGGCGCCACTTTCGCTCCTTTACTCTGGTATCGCCCGGTTTCGACGCGGTCGATTGACTGCCAAACAATGGCTGCCGCCTGTCCCGACGGTAATCGTGGGCAATATCAATGTGGGCGGTACAGGCAAGTCTCCACTGGTTGTCTGGTTGGCGAATCAACTCGTCGCCCGTGGATTGCGACCTGGCATAGTCAGCCGGGGATACGGGGGCAGGGCAGTGACTTACCCGCTCGAAGTAACCGGGTTAACGGACCCAGTGCACAGTGGAGATGAGCCAGTGATGATCGCTCGTCGAACTGGTTGTCCTGTGGTTGTAGCACCTGACAGGGTGGCTGCGGTGCGATACCTGCTCGCCGAGCATGAGTGCGACATTGTACTTTGTGATGATGGGCTGCAGCATTATGCGCTTGGGCGTCACCTGGAGATTGCGGTTATTGACGGTGAACGCGGGTTGGGCAATGGCCGCTGCCTCCCGGCGGGACCACTGCGTGAACCGCCAGCGCGCCTGACAGAAGTCGACTTTGTGGTTGTTCATGTAGTCGTATACCCACGGAAGCCGGTGGCCGGGGGCCGGAGGCCGCAT
>CAYGNA010000188.1:0-7483 GCA_964351065.1 uncultured Pseudomonadales bacterium | reverse complement strand
TCCATTAAAAACCTCCGTGATCGGACCGGTATACCGATCTCTGATATTGACGGCGTCTTTTCTGCCGGGATGTCATCCGAGATCGCCGAACACCTCGGGATTCACCCCAAGTATATTGATACGACTTCTGTTGGTGGATGCTCCTTTGAGATGCACGTCCATCATGCGATGGCAGCCATTTACGCTGGCATCATCGATATTGCACTGGTTACCCATGGCCAGAACGGCTGGTCGCAGCGCCGACTTGGCGGCGGTGGTTATCCCAGGGGCGCCAGTTCGCCAGGCATGGAAATGACAATGCCATTCGGTCTGTCGGGTGCGCCTTCCAACTACTCGCACGCGATGGTGGCACACAACCACCGATACGGCACCACGCCAGAAGACTTTGCGCACATTGCAGTGGTCACCCGGGAGTGGGCAACACTGAATCCACGTGCAGTAATGCACTCCAAAGAGACCCACGAGGCTGGTGGTCCCATTACGGTTGAAGATGTTCAGAACGCGCGGATGATCTCCTGGCCACTCACGCTTCTGCACTGCTGCCTGGTCACCGACCACGGCGGTGCCGTGATTGTGGCGCGACCTGAGATAGCGCGCAGCCTGAACACCCGACCCGTCTGGATTGCCGGCGCGGGTGAGAGCATGAGTCACCAGACGATGCTTGAGATGGGAGACTTTACGGCCACCAGTGCGTTCCAGTCGGCCCGCACTGCTTACGAGATGGCGGGCATGGGCCCAGGGGACATGGAACTCGCGCTGCTTTACGATTCTTTCACCGTGACCGCGGGAATTACCGCGGAAATGATTGGTCTGGCTCCCCGGGGAGAAGGCTACAAACTCTGGAAAGATGGGCACGCGGCACCCGGCGGACGGTTACCAATCAATACCAACGGTGGCGGACTCTCATTTAACCACTCCGGTATGTATGGCATGCACCTGTTGGTTGAGGCCTACCGCCAGCTTTCTTATACGGCCGAAGACGGCATAAACGGCATCAAGGGCAAACAGACCGGGGCCAGGACCTGTATTGTGAACGGCACAGGCGGTTCGTTGTCGACAACCGGTACCTTGATCCTCGAAGCTGACTGATTCCGCGGGTAAACCATGTCTGGGCCGCTCGCTTTGGCGAGCGGCCCACGCCTGAAGTCTGGCTGATCAAGCTTTCTTGTAGGGCGGTCGCATGGCGGTGGCGAGTTTCGACACCAGTTTCGACTGGCTATAGATTGCCTTGGCATGACTGAACGTCTTGAAGCCATCATAGCCGTGATAAGACCCCATACCACTTGGTCCCACGCCGCCAAAGGGGAGGTCTTCCATGGCGACGTGCATGACCACATCATTAACGGTAACACCGCCCGAAGTAGTGTGACCCAACACCTTTTTCTCCTCGTTGGCGTCGGTGCCAAAGTAGTAGAGCCCAAGCGGGCGCTCATGTTCATTAACGTAGTCGATGGTTTCTTCAACATTGCTGTAACGTTTCACTGGCAGGACTGGTCCAAAAATTTCTTCCTGCATCACTTTCATGTCGTCTGTCGGGTCAAGCACCAGCGTAGGCGGTATTCGGCGGTGTTCCTGCTGGCTGAAGTCTTCATTGGCCGGATTCAGTTCAATCAGGGTCGCGCCTTTCTGGCGAGCGTCTTCGAGGTAACCGTTAATTCGGTCGAAATGCCGATCATTAACAATGGATGTGTAGTCGGGATTGTCCTTCAGATCTGGATACATGGTGGCAACCGAGGCGCGGGCAGCGGCAACAAACTCATCCGCTTTCTCCTCGGGAATGAACAGGTAGTCAGGTGCAAGGCAGATCTGGCCCGCGTTCATGGTCTTACCCGCCATGACGTTGCTGGCCGTAAGTGCGATATCGGCGCTGCGGCCAACGATAACGGGCGACTTCCCGCCCAGTTCCAGGGTTACCGGTACCAGGTTTTCGGCGGCGGCTCGCATGACGTGCCGCGCGATGGAGGTCGCACCGGTAAACAGCAGGTGATCGAATGGCAGGCTTGAGAACGCTGACCCTACTTCCGCGCCGCCGGTAAAGACTGCCACCTCTTCGATATCAAACGCTGCGGCAAATAATTCTTTCATCAGCGCTGATGTCGCAGGGGTGAATTCAGAAGGCTTGATCATGGTGCGGTTACCAGCGGCGAAAATACCTGCCAGTGGTGCAAAGGTGAGCTGTACCGGGAAATTCCATGGGCTGATGCAGCCGATCACGCCAAGCGGCTGATATTCCACTCGCCCGCTTGAGCCCAGCAGGTTGAGCGGGAACATGATGGGACGACGTTCAGCCCGCATCCATTGGCGCACGTGTTTCCTGGCGTGTTGCAGTGGCCCGATTGAGCCATCGATATCGGTAATCTTTGACTGCTGCAAGGAGCGGTGGCCGAAGTCCGCAGCCATGGCCTCGCTGAGCCGCGTGCCATGGTTCTTCAGGATGTTGATGGTGCGGTCCAGACGGTCCTGCCGCGTGGCAAGTGGGACTTCACCCTCTTTGATGCGGGCGCGTCGTTGCTGTTCCAGGACTGTGAGCATGTCCTGCCGAATGTCCGTTTCTGCTGCTGTTGTGCTCATAGAGCCTCTCTGTTCTGTGTGGTGGTTGAGCCTGCCGGGATGTTAGCCCAAAAGGTCATCCCGGGTGAGTGAATACAAAAAAGCATCATGGGGTTTCCCGTGCAGGCGCAACCTGCTGCGGAGTCGGCCCTCGAAGGTGGCGCCGGCGCGTTCGGCCACCCGCTTGCTGGCAGTGTTAGCGACGGACATGATGATTTCAACACGTTCAAAATCAAGCTGCGTCAGG
Source organism: uncultured Pseudomonadales bacterium (assembly GCA_964351065.1). Lineage (GTDB taxonomy): Bacteria > Pseudomonadota > Gammaproteobacteria > Pseudomonadales > Azotimanducaceae > JANQJA01. The sequence continues at coordinate 4,686 of CAYGNA010000188.1, read as the reverse complement.
GCGAAACCTGCCAATCCCAGGGTGGCCTCGGTGGCGATACCCTTGCCTGTTGCAGAACTGCGAAGCCAGTAACCCAGATTGACGACCGGGTGATCATCGATTCGGCTGAGGCCGCAACCACCCACGAAGTGTTGCTTTTCCCGGTCATAAATGGCGAATCCGTAGGTCCTGCCTGCTTGCCATTCTGGTTCCAGGCTCCGAATCCAGTCGCGACTTTCGAGGATGGTGTAGCCAGGGTGACACCAGGGCAGAAACGGGAACACTGTTTCGACAGACTCAACCGCGGCGTCAAAGAGGTTGTTTGCATCTGCCAGAACATAGCGGCGAATATGCAGCCGCTCTGTATCGAAACCTGGGGGGGTGGTCGGTCGGGCGAGGTTAATCAACTAGCAGAACTCCTGTGTCTGGTAGGTGAAGACCCGTGTTGACGGGGACCAGCCATCTGGCGTCAGGCCAGCCTTACGTCGAAGTTCCGCCACAAACTGTTCGGTATCGGGTAACTGTTCCCAGACCGAAGGCAGGTAGGTTGCGCGGTGGCCATCTTCTTCCAGGATCAGTCCGTCAATGCCAGGTCTGAGCACACGAATCAACGCTTGCCTGCTGTCAACGGCCAGTGGCTGTGGCGCAGACAATACTGAGATATGTACCTCGATATGCGGGTATTCCTCCAAGTTAAGTTTTCTGAAGCGCGGGTCTCGAAACGCAGCAGACTGCGCGTTTTCGGCCACGTCAACCACCAGTGGGCGATGGGCAACAAGGCTGCCGATACAGCCGCGCAGGTTGCCGTCGATGGTAAGGGTGACAAATGCAGCGCGCTCCTGCGTGAGCGCGGCCGGAAAAAGAGCAAGATCGATGTGGTAATCGGGTTCGACGGTCAGTGGGCGCAGGATTGCTTCCCGGGCCACGTGAAGTAACTGTTGCCGGAGCGAGAGCGGCAGGCCCGGTTCCTGCTGCGTCTCTGGCGTCTGTTCCCGGACTCGCCAGGCACCGTACCCAACCACCTGCTCACGATCACCTGCGGTATCGCCTGAATTCCCCAATTCCAGTTGTTCGATGTTGAGGTGCTTGCGGGCAATCAGGGTCAATAAACCGTTTACTCCTCGGCAGCCACATGCCTGCTCGCTGACGAGGGTGGGGTCCAGGATATTGATCTTGTGCGCCGTTTCGGTATCGAGACGTTTTGCTTCCTCGTAGGGGTGGTAGTGGCTCAGGTCTGAGCTGATCACAATCAATGTGCCTGGAAGATCCCAAAGGGTATCCAGCACTGCTGCGACGTCGTCGGCGGAAGCGTCACCAACGACGAGTGGCACCAGGGAAAAATGCTTGAGCGTGCGCTGAAGAAATGGCAGGTGGACCTCCAGCGAGTGCTCGTTTTCATGAGCACGATCGAGAAAACCTACACCGGGGAGCCTGTTAATTTGTCTGATAGCCACCTGATCTACGGGTATATCTCCCAGCGGCGTGCGATAACTGGTCGACCGGCACACAGCAATGCCGCGAAAAGCGACGCGGTGAGATGGTCCTACCAGGACAACACGCGAGATGGAACCGGCTGCATATCGCAGCGGCGCAAAAGCTGTCGCAGCTATCTGCCCCGAGTAAATATGGCCCGCGTGTGGTGCAATCACTGCTTTGGGCAGTTCGCGCGAGTCACCTGCACCAGCCAGCAGATTGTCAACAGATGCGGCTAGCGCTTCGGCATCCGCAGGATAAAATGTTCCCGCAACCGCGGGCAGACGAATGGCGCTCATGCCAGTGCTTTCTCCAACACGTTCTCCAACACGTTCTCCAGTACTATATTCGGGGGTATCTGCGGTACTTTCTACAACCAGTGAAATACGATAACTTGCATTCTAATGAAGGCGATGGTCCAAACCAAATGGCCGACCTACTAAACTGGCGGTTCGGTGGCGAGCAGCAGACGACTCTGGCGTGGTCAGGGGACTCTGTGATTCCAACAACATATTGGCAGGCGCTGCCAGATGGCCGGATTCAGTGTGACGTTTGTCCGCGCAGATGCAGGCTCAGAAATGGCCAGCGCGGACTGTGTTTTGTGCGAGCGTGCCAGGAAAACGAAATTGTCCTGACAACCTGGGGCCGCTCCAGTGGTTTCTGCATTGACCCTATTGAAAAGAAACCATTGAATCACTTCCTGCCAGGCACACCGGTACTATCCTTTGGTACCGCTGGTTGTAACCTTGCGTGTAAGTTTTGCCAGAACTGGGACATGAGCAAGTCCCGCGAGATGGATACGCTGGCAGATGCGGCTTCGCCACAGCAACTCGCCGCTGCGGCAAAATCGCTCGGCGCCCGCAGTATTGCCTATACCTATAATGACCCGGTGATATTTCTTGAATATGCCATCGACGTCGCCCAGGCAGCGCATGAGGTTGGCGTTGAGGCTGTGGCAGTGACTGCGGGTTATGTCTGTGAGGCACCTCGAAGAGAGTTTTTTGCGCATATGGACGCCGCGAATGTCGATCTGAAAGCCTTTACCGAGCGCTTCTATCACAAGATCTGTGGTGGTCACCTGTCGGATGTGCTCGATACGCTACTGTATCTGAAACATGAAACCAGCGTCTGGCTTGAACTGACCACGCTGCTCATTCCGGGAGAGAACGACTCACCGGATGAGACAGAAGCCATGGCGCGCTGGGTTGTGGATAACCTCGGCCCGGATGTGCCCATGCACTTTACGGCATTTCACCCCGATTACCGTATGCGAGAGACAGCCGCAACACCGCCTTCAACCCTGGCGCGGGCGCGGGAGATTGCGATGGCGCAGGGCGTGCGCTACGCCTATACGGGAAATGTCCATGATACTGTTGGCGGATCGACCGTATGTCCCGGTTGTCGTGCGCAACTCATTGAACGCGACTGGTATGAGCTTGGCACCTGGCAGTTGGACGCACAGGGTTCGTGCCTGCGCTGCGGAACGCATATTGCCGGTATCTTTGAAGCGACACCGGGTACCTGGGGCAGGAAGCGGCAGCCGGTTCGATTTGAGCACCGGGCATCCGTAGCAGTTAGTGTGGACAATAGCAGGGTAGACGAAAGTCACACACCCGCTTCAGCAGTCCGTGTCATTAACCCAAATCAGGACGGTATTTAGTGGCAAAACAGCTTCGCTCCCTGGAAGATATCCTCGCCTCCGTTGGTGTGCCGCAGTCGGTGTCGGTGGACTGTTCCGTCTTGACCCGGGGTACAGACGGTTACCATTTTGATGTCCAACTCTCGAAGGGCTTTGTGCTGTACGCGCGTGAGGTTATCGAAGAAACGGTAAAGCGGACCATCGCGGGTAAGCGTCCTGGGGGCAAGACGGATGATATGGAGTCCCTGCGGGATGCCTATGAGGCAATGGTTAAGGACAGTCTCCATCGTACCAAGACAGACCTTACCGGCAGACAGGTGCAAATCCTGCATTTTGCCATTATCAAGTTTGTCATTCTGGAAGTGCGATCTGAAATTGACTCGGTCGTAAAGCAACTCGAGGATACGCTCGCGCAGCAGCAGTATTCGGGATCGCGCAGCCTGATGGTCACCCAGGAGAGATTAACCGGGATGCGGCAGCAGTATCCCCACATTCAGTACCGAGCCTGTCGCACCATTATGCGATTGCTGCAGCGAGAAGAAACAAAAGATCTACGCAACCTGCGCGAGCAGTTTCTGGGTGACAGCCTGCGCGAGCTGGTTAACATTTTATTTAATCCGCTACTTGCAGCTACCACGCCCATGGAACCCGAACTGCTTGTTGACTCATATGCGCTATGGCCCAAACAGCTGAGTGAAAACTGTGATGCCGTTGAGAAACTGTTTGGTGATCGTTTTCCTGCCTATGAGGTAGTACCCCTTAGGTCGACAGAGGTAGTAGGCGGAGGCCAAAACGAGGTGTATGACGAGGTGGGGGGCATGTTTGCTGTCCTGCCTTTTATGGGGCCTGCCAAAGACCAGAAGGACACAGTAACTGAATCTTTCTGCTGGCTGGATCAGCCGGGAAACATGCGGCTGTTGTTTGATTCGGCTGTTCATGAGCAGGTACTTGAGACCATCGACGGGATGAGGGCCCAGTGGAGCTTCAGGTCTGAGACCAGGAAACTGCTCAAGACTGCGCATGACGCGCGCCGGGCCCTGGCCGATGATGCTGCCTTCAGTGAAATGGTCGCCGGCTACCTGCTGCGTGATAAATGGAACCCAGCCTGGGCAGATATCCTCGATATCACATCTGCATGTGCTTATGTGGCAGGTCATGATGACAAAAAGATCCTGGCAAAAATTGATCCAGGCAAAGAGGGCGCTACTGCGCTGTTGAAGGAACTTGATGATCTGACCAGGGAATGCAGTCGCGCCCTGAAAGACGAAGCGGACGAGTATGTCATCCGTGTGCTGACTGACTATTGCCGTTTTCGATTGCACTTACACTATTTCCGGTTTGCGCATCGGTTGTTTAACCGTCTGTCGGTCATCACCGAACCGGAGGAAATCCAGCTGGCCAGGGCCGGCGGACACCTGTACCGGCTAATCGGTGGTGATGATGTTGATGCAGCTGAGGCCGCTGAGCCAAGAATAATCCACCATGCCATATTGAAGGCTGACGTGCGTGGCTCAACCGTGGTGACACGGGAGCTCATCAAGCAGACCCTCAATCCTGCCGCTTACTTCAGTACGCGATTTTTTGGTCCTATCAAT
>CAYGNA010000187.1:0-7552 GCA_964351065.1 uncultured Pseudomonadales bacterium | reverse complement strand
GCTTCGAGCAGCAGGCGAAAAGTTCGCAGCCGCGTTTCCTGCCCCAGCGCTGAAAAATATCGGATGGCAGTAATTGTGTCCATATGTCGAGACTAATCGACGTTTTTGTCTGTGTCAAAAGGTTTATCAAAAGGGTGATTGAGGATACTCTGGTATCACTGTTTCCCCAGGTAAAACCTATGATCGAAGCGATACCCTTTGGTTCAACCGGCCACATGAGCACCCGTATACTGTTTGGTGCCGCAGCGCTCGGCGGCATGAGCCAGGAACGTGCCGACCGTACGCTCGAACTCGTACAGTCCAATGGCATCAATCATATAGACGTGGCGGCGAGCTATGGAGAGGCAGAACTTCGTCTTGCGCCTTTCCTGCAGGATTATCGCCAGGACTTTTTTGTGGCGACCAAGACGGGAGATCGCACAGCAGGCGGTGCACGGGCCAGTATTGAGCGGTCGCTGGAAAGAATGCAGATCGAACAGATTGATCTGATCCAGTTTCACAACCTCTCGAAAGACGCAGAGTGGGACATTGCGATGGGGCCGGGTGGCTGTCTTGAGGCGGCAGTAAGGGCACGGGACGAGGGTTTGGTGCGATTTATTGGTATTACCGGGCACGGCACCCGGATTGCGGAAATGCACCTGAAAAGTCTTGGCAAATTTGATTTTGCGTCAGTGCTCTGTCCCTATTCACTGATGTCCATGCGGGATGAACAATACGCACGGGACTTTGAAGCGCTGTACCAGCTTTGCATGGAGCGGGGGATTGCCATGCAGACAATCAAGTCAATTGCTCGTCGCCGCTGGCAAGATGATGACGAGTCGAGGCGTTATAGCTGGTACGAACCGATTCGCGAGGCCGAAGCCCTGGCCCGGGCAGTACACTGGGTGCTGCGTCGGCCCGGCTTGTTCCTGAACAGTTCCAGTGATGCGACCTTGTTACCCCGGGTGCTTGAAGCGGCCCACAGCTTTGATGCCAGTGACACCAGCGATCTTGATGACCTGGTGTTGAAGGATGCCGAGGCACTGGCATTGGAACCCTTGTTCGAGCGGGACGTACAGGACGACGTGCGTTAATCCTGCTGCTGGTAGCCCAACTGGCGCAGGATCCTGATGGCACCACATGCGGCGCCATACCCGTTGTCAATATTGACGACAGTCACCCCGGGCGCACAGCTGACCAGCAGTGAACGCAGCGCGGTCTCGCCGCCTTTCACCATGCCGTAACCAACAGACGTTGGTACCGCAATCATCGCGCAGGGAATCAGCCCACCCAGCACGGTCGGCAACGCGGCATCCATACCGGCGACGCAGATGGCGATTTTCATGTTGCGTATTTCGTCCAGGCGTTCTGTTACCCGCCACAGTCCAGCCACGCCAACGTCGTCGATGATGAGTGACGGGATACCGTAATACTCCAGCGTTCGGGCTGCCTCACGTGCGACTGGCGCATCTGAACTACCGCCTGATACCACCGTGACAAGGGTCTCGCTGATCATTGTTGCAGGCTGGTGGAATGCTGTTCTGGAAAGCTCATCAAAGGAGAGCATATTCGGGTAGAGTTGATCGAGTTCAGCAAACTGTGCTGCTGCCAGGCGGGTAAACAGCATGGGTTTCCCCTGACGTTGGACAGCATCACAGATAGCATCCAGTTGGGCAAACGTCTTGCCTTCACAGAACACAGCCTCGGCGAGTCCTGTGCGACTCTCCCTGTCAAAGTCGAGCTTGACCTGATCATGCGCTGACACGGTTTAACTTACCTCCAGGGTTTCAATCAGAAAAGCACTGCCGCGCTGGTAGGGTTCAACAACGACCTGGTGTGCATATTCATAGTGGCCGCCGCGCGAGAAAATCTCGCTGACAAGATCACGTGCGGCGCGCGCATACTCGGCCTCGTTATCAATGCTGCTGTCAGATTCAATTTCGATGGCAATAACATCTGGCCTGATGCGACAACGCACACCTTTCAGATTGATATGGGGCGAAAGATGTGTCCACAGTGCCTGTTCTGCGTCATTGATCAGGGGCAGCACTGCTGGATCGATAGTAATACCCGTTGTGACACGACTCGACAGGCAGGGCGCAGCCGGGAGATCATGGAGGTCATCAAGTCCCAGCGACTTCGCAATGTCGCGCAACATCTGTTTTGTAATACCCGCTTCGACGTAGGGGTGTACGACGGCATGCTCATCTGCTGCAATCAGACCCGGCCGATAGTCACCCAAATCGTCTCTGTTGGTGCCAGAAACCACCGTCAGCGTTGTATTGGCAACGACGGTGTCATACAGGTTGGTCTTGCAGAAGTAGCAGCGGTTGGCCGGGTTCTTGAGATAGTCAGCGTCATGAATTTCTCCTGCATCAATGAGGCGCAGTTGCCAGCCTTGCCGTTCGGCATAACGCTTTACCCGGTCGGTAGCCTGGGTGGGGACGGCGGGTGAGATTGCATGAAACATCTCTGAAGCAGAGTTAACCTCGTGTGCTACCGCAGCCAGGGTCATGCTGTCTACGCCACCACTGACGGCAACCGCGACAGGGCCCAGTGGTTCGAGGAAATTGCGTAATAGATCCAGGTGGTGCTGAACGTTGTTCATGGGTCTTCCTGTGGCGTGAGTGCCCGTGATTCAATTTGCCGGCGAAGCGCTTCACGACCACTGCGCGCAAGGTTTGTCGCGGCAATATCGTCTGACTCAGGTTTTGCTGTATCACCAGTCGGTCTGTGGGCAAGTTTCACACGATAGTTGCTGCCGTCCAGATCTATGTGCGCCGCGTCGCGATTCAGGATTGCCCGGGTGATTAGTTCACGCCGAATACCGAGCGTGGTTGTCTCTTCAAAGCAGCGGGCAGTGATTGTTGATTCCAACGCAGGGTCGCACAGGAGGCGCACGGAAAGCATGTGGCGTCCTTTCTTGCCAGTTACCCAGGAAGAGACCAGGTCGCGTACACCACTTGTGTCCCTTAGGTGCTCCAGGGCGATAGCCAGGTCCTCCGGCGTCTGGTCGTCGACTTCGAATTCAAGTTGCACCACCTGGTCCTGCTGCCATGCAGGTGCTTGCTCTGATTCAAACACCATGAGTCGCGTAACATTGGAAATACCCGGGAACCGTTTGGTACCAAAGCCAAAACCCGTGTGCGTCAGAGTCGCACCACCTGGCGTTAATTTTGTTGGTGCAAGGTAGCGTAATATTGCAGCGCCGGTTGGCGTGATACGTTCACCGCTGATACCGTCATCCACAAACTCGAATTCCTTGAGGAGCAGGGCTGTAGCAGGGGCGGGTACAGGTAGCATGCCGTGTGCAGTTTTTACCTGGCCACCGCCCAACGGCAGCGCTGAAACGCTCCAGGTGGCGCTTCCCATAGCGTCGATCAGATGTGAGGCACAAACAATGTCTGCAATCGAGTCCCAGGCCCCAACTTCATGGAAGGCCACCTGTTCGACGGTTTTGCCGTGAATGCTGGCCTCAACCTCAGCGATCAGATGAAAAATGCCCAGAGCAATTTCGCGTGTTCGGGGTGTAATTGGTGCCTGCTCGAGAATGGACCTGATGTCGCTGTAGTGTCGATGATGGTGTCCTTCTGCGTCGGTTGCAGGTGACACGCGAAAATGTGTGCCCGTTAGCGTGCCATCGTCTGCGCGCGTGGTAGCCAGTTTGACCAGGTCCTGGAAGCCGGCAGCTTCAACAACGGTCTGCAGCGAATCAGTGTATTCCGGAAACGCATCCAGCAGGGCGCCAATGAACATGTCGCCGGACAGACCTCCAACAAGGTCCAGGTGTAGGTGTCTCATATTTTGATTGCCCTGGTTGTTAGTTTCCCTAACCCAGCATGACCTCAGTCGGACCACACAGGCGGGCAATATCAATACCGTGGCTGCAGGCATCGCGACAGGGTGAGCCATCGCAGGACAGGCAGGGGCTGGCAGCGGTACCAAGCATTGCATATTCTGATTTTGCGAACGCCAGGTCACCGTAGTCTACAGCGTACATTCGGGTTCGTAACACATCAGCTATTGGCACCTCGAACGGACAGGATCCCTCGCAGTCGTTGCAGGCGTGCCTGCAATAGGTCATATCGGTAAGACGGGCATAGTGCTCGAGCAGTCTGAAGTCGTTGTCTGTCAGTTGCGTATCACCTGAAGCGCCCAGGTACTCATCAATCAGATCTGTCGAGGTCATGGAAATGATAGCAGCGTCCGTGAAATCAAGCCCCAATGCCCACTTGAATGCAGCCTGGGCAAACGTATGCCCGTTCTGCTCGAACGGCCGCATATCGTTTAGCTTGGCTCCACGCAGCACTTTCATCGCAATAATCCCAATCCCTTTCGACCTGGCACGCGCCATGGCCTCGGGCAGCTTTGGCTGACTTGCGACAAAATCGAAAGAGCGGGTAAAGCGCTCGTAGAATGCTGGATCCTGACCAAAATTATGGGCCAGCAACATCACGTCAAACATGTCCCTGTCAACGGCAAGGTTGACGCAGTCCACCAGGTTGCCACCATGCCCGGACATACCCGTAAAACGGATTTTACCCTGCTGTTTCGCCTTGTCGACAAACTCGAACCAGGCGGGATTTTCCAGTCGAGCAACATCGTTGACCGCGTGGTTGAAGTACACGTCGACATAGTCGGTTTGCAGGCGTACGAGACTATCTTCCAACTCCTGCATGATTGAGGCGGCTGAACTGGATGGACCGGCTGATGATTTGGTGGCAATGATGACTTTGTCCCGTTTGCCGCGCAGCGCGTTGCCCAACACCGTTTCAGAAGTACCTCCCGTATAGCTCTCGGCTGTGTCGAAGTAATTGATTCCCCTGGCCACCGCATGCTCAACCAGATGCTCCTCGCCGTGTCGCAGTCGGCTTGAGCCAAACGAGATATCAGCAATCTGCAGCCCGGTACGGCCAAGCGTGACATATTTTCGCACGCCTGCAGTTGTTACCGATGATGCTTCGGTAGCCGTGGCAATATTGCCTGTGGCAGCCCCTGCGGCAGTGAAAGGCGCACCGGTTGCAAGACCGGTGAGAGCAGAGAGGCGCAGAAAGGTACGACGATCCAGGGGTTCTTTCATTTAATCCTCCGACAGGGTTTCGGGCTTTAAAAGCTTAGCGTAGTGTTCTTTGGTCGCCAAGTTAACTGGTGAGCCTAACCTATCTCGAGGTAAGGTCAATTCGGTTATCTCAAGCACACAGCAGAAATTCAAGTGTAGAAACTGACGCAGCATAACCGGTGACAAACCGCTTCGTGGGTTGTTTGTCAGGCAACCGTTCCACTATCAAGCATCGAACTGATGGCCACCTGGTCGAATCCAGCATCGGCAAGTACGCTTATGGTATGTTCGCCGGGACGGGGCGATCGTCCACGCGGCCCCACATCAGCATCACGAAACCGCATGGGTATGTTAACTGTTCGATAGTCACCAATGGTCTCGTCATTAATCACAGGAAACAGCCCAATCGCGTCTGCCTGGGGGTCTGCTGCAACTTCGTGTAATGCCAACACCGGCCCCCAGATCAATCCTGCTGCATCAAAAATAGCGCCCCATTCGTCCCTGCTTTTGGTCGCCAGCGTGGCATCAATTGCCGGTACCAGTTCAGCCATACGTTGGTATCTGTCTTTGGGTGTTTGCAGGTTTTCATCTGCCAGCCAATCATCCCGGCCCAGTGCTTTGCAGAGTTTTGGCCAGGCGCTGGCCTCGGGCATATTAAAGACAACCCACTTGCCATCGCCGCAGGGGTAGCGGTTGGCAGTGGGTAGCAGCAGTTCGTGGCGGGCGCGCTGACGTACTGGCGCCTTGTCAATAACAGTGGTTGCGTAGTCACTTGCCTGGCTCCAGACGGCAGTCTCATAGAGTGAGGTTTCGACAGCCTGTCCTTTGCCGGTGTTCTCGGCCAGGCGCAGTGCAGCGAGAATTGCCGCGGTAAACGCGAGTCCCGTACAGTGATCTCCCTGTGCGGGCCTTGCCATGGGTACGTCTCCCGCAGTGCCTTCTCGCATCGCGTCGTAAATGCCGGAGCGACCAAAAAATGCTGTGACATCATACCCCGGGCGCCAGGCGTCAGGCCCGGTGGTACCGTAGCCTGTGAGTGTGGCATGTACGATACCCGGGTTAACCTTAAACAGGCTGTCGGGGTCAAGGCCAAACTTCTCCTGACGTGCAGGCAGCAGGTTACACATAAATATCTGCGCGTGCTCAACCAGTCGACGTACAACAGCCTGGCCCTCGGCGCTGACCAGATCAACCAGAATTGAGTGCTTGCCGCGATTATCTACATCAAATTGGTAATCGTAGTCGCGGGCAGAGCCTTCTATTTTGGGCGGTCTGCCGTTACCGCGCATGGGATCGCCGGTGATGGGCTCGATTTTGATGACGTTTGCCCCAAGGTCGGCCAGAATTGCACCCGCGCTGGGTGAGGCCATCCAGTTATCAATTTCGACGATGGTAATGTTATCCAGCGGTGCTGCCACGGCGTATTCCTGATTCAGGTAAAAACCGCATGGTACCTGTTTTTGGCGGCTGCAGGGTATATTGGGTCTGCGGAGGAATACCCATGATCGACTTCAAATTGCGTCCCTATCATCCGAGCGATCTATACATGCTCTACAGGATTTGCCTCTTGACCGGGGCGGACGGTGAGGATGCAACAGGCACAATAGACCAGGAGATTCTGGGTGCGTATTTTGCGGCACCCTATGCCGTGCTCGAGCCAGGGTTGTGTTTTATCCTGACCGCTGACGGAGCGCCAGCAGGTTACATTCTCGGTACGGCAGATTCGTTGCGCTATCAGAAACAGGCTGATCTGGAATGGTTCCCGCCATTGCGCAAAAAGTACCCCGTCAGGCCCACCACAGACCAGTCACGCGAGGCCGGCATGGTACGGGCGATTCATCAGGGTTATCGGGCGCCTGCCTGGGCCGGGACTTACCCAGCCCACCTGCATATCGACATCCTGCCAGTTGGGCAGGGTACGGGGCAGGGTGGCAATATGATGCAACGTTTCCTGTCTGCTGTCAGGGAGCAGGGCGCAACTGGGCTGCATCTGGGAGTAAGTCGGGGTAACCAACGTGCACTTGCGTGGTATCCCCGGTTTGGCTTCGAGGTGATCAACGAGAGCGAATCATCCGTGGTTTACGGTATTTTGCTTTAGCTGATCACCCCTGAGTCTAAAACCGCCAAACACCAGGTCAGGCAGATTCACGCGACTGCAGGTACATGAAGAGTTGGCGGTCGTGTCGGCTGGTTGCGCTGCGTCGACCTGGTCGGACCCAGGGCTCCCACTTCGGATTTTGCGCACCCTCTGGCTTGTCGCCCATCACTGTGACGCGCTGAATGATTCGTTCGCCCTCAAAGTCATTGAGGACAAAATGCTGGGTGCAGCGGTTATCCCAGATTGCGATGGTGCCTTCTGACCAGCGATAACGTACCGTGAATCTTGGGTTTGTTACCCAGCGACTCAGGTAGGCGAGTAGTACCTCGCTCTCGGTTGCATTCATTTCTACAATACGTCGAGTCAAATGCTAAATGACAAAAAGTGCATTACCTCCCGACTCGCCATGCACACTG
>CAYGNA010000186.1:0-7565 GCA_964351065.1 uncultured Pseudomonadales bacterium | reverse complement strand
GGAGTTTACGGCGAGGAAGCCAGGGCCTCTGTGCCCTGGCGTTGATTCCGAGCCGGGGCCATCTCCGAAGCACCCAACCTTCGCCATGGATGGCTGCAATGTCATATCTCAGTGGCGTTAAGAAAATCATTTCTCGGAAGGAGATCGTCCGCGATAGCCGTCAGGGACTCCCTTTCTGAGCGGTTTGCGGCCCTCCAGGCTCCCTTCACCTGGTCGGGAGCCCTTGCAGGTCTCCCTCCACGCGCTCAGCGCCGCACCTGAGAGCTCCGAAAAGGAGACCCTGACGGCTGTCGCTAGCACTCGGGGTTGTGTGTCTTGATCAGAATCGAGAACATCATTCTTCAGAGGTCGCCCGGGAGTTATTGTTGCTGGCCCATTTCCCTCCCGCCACCGTAATTCTGACTGTTACACTACCTGTTTACCCTCAAGTTGAGTGCTTCCATGTCTGACGCTCCCTATTCGCTACTGGCTGAACTGGACAAGGTCAAAGACCTCGAAAGGCCGCCAATTCACCTGTGGAATCCAGACACCGTCAAGGATATCGATATGGAGATCCGGCGTGACGGGTCCTGGCACTATATGGGTACTCCGATCGGCCGCCAGCGCCTGGTGCGTTTGTTTGCAACCGTGTTGCGATTGGAAGCGGACGGCGACTATTACCTGGTAACGCCTGTTGAGAAGTGTCGAATCCTGGTGGCTGACGTCCCTTTTCAGGCAATTCTGCTGGATGTTGGTGGCAGTGGCGCAGACGCAGTGCTGACGTTCACCACCAATATGGCAGAGCAGGTTGTTGCCGATGAGGCGCACCCGATCAGGGTGGAGATTGACCCGGCAAGCGGAGAGCCATCACCCTACGTGATGGTCAGGGATGGGTTGGAGGCACGCATTGCGCGCAGCGTATATTACGAACTTGTGGATGAACTCGTGACGCACACCGTGGACGGTGAGGATTGGGAAGGTGTCTGGAGTAGTGGTTGCTTCTTCCGGTTTATCCCCACGAGGGATATCCGCTAGTGTTGCTCGTAAAGTCGCCAGGCAGGGGCGAACTGCTGCATATACTCGAAGGACTGATTGACACAAGCCTGACGCGGGAGGAGGTTGTCTCCTGGTACCAGGCGGTCATGGCGGAACATGATGACGTGGACCTCTCTGTCAAGGACGGCTACTGGTACTTTCACTCGCTCGCGTTTATCACCGTGCCGTTCGGGCTTGAAGCCGGGGAATACTGGTTTATTCGCGAGCGGGATATCCAGGAGTATGTGCTGGACCTGTTAGGTGTGGACAGTGACGCGTCCTACCAGGGTGTGACCCGCGTTCGCGCCCATCAGGTTGACGACGCAGCTATCAAGTGGCCGCTGCTGATGATTGAGCATACTGATGCAGGGAGGCTGGATCAGCTTGGGCTGAATCCTGTTCGGGGTGTGTTTGACGTGCATCGTGATCTACTCGAACATACCCATCTCTTCTATCAGGGTGCGCTGTATCTTGTGGTCCGGCAGTACGATGACCAGGCCCATCAACTCATGATTCTTGGTAGCAGCCGGGACCAGGATCGCCTCGGTGAACTGTTGGCGATCCTGGGTATTGCCTGATACGACGATCGGGCGTTACATATTGCCGTAGTTGGGACCACCGGTACCCTCAGGTACAACCCAGTTGATGTTCTGGGCAGGGTCCTTGATATCGCAGGTTTTACAATGGATGCAGTTCTGCGCATTGATATTGAACCTGGGATTACCAGCTTCATCCTCCAACACCTCATAAACGCCAGCAGGGCAGTAGCGCTGGGCAGGTTCATCATACAGCGGCAGATTTGACCTGATCGGGATGTTTGGGTCTTTTAGCTGCAGATGACAGGGTTGATCTTCCTCATGAGAGGTGTTGGTGAGGTACACCGAGGACAGCTTGTCAAAACTCAGTACACCGTCTGGCTTGGGATATACCGGTTTCTCACACTTGCTGGCTGGCTTGAGCGCAGCATGATCTGCATGATCGTCACGCAGCGTAAATGGCAACCTGCCCTGGAAGATGTACTGATCAATCCAGGTTACCGCCGCGCCCATAAAGAGGCCAAAACGGTGCTGCAGCGGCATGGTGTTGCGAGCCGTATAGAGTTCTTCAAATATCCATGAGGTCTTTATGTTCTCTGGGTAAGCACTCAGTTCTTCGCCACCTTCAGAGCCGCCCTTGATCGCGTTGTAGAGCACCTCAGCGGCAATCATGCCGGACTTCATGGCGGTGTGGGTGCCTTTTTGCTTCAGATTGTTGAGGAAACCTGCATCATCCCCAACCAGCAGGCCGCCGGGCATGGTCAGCTTCGGCAGGGACTGCAATCCGCCTTTAACGACAGCGCGAGCGCCATAGGCCACGCGCTTGCCACCGGTCAGTGTGGCGGCAACCATCTTGTGATGCTTGAAGCGCTGGAATTCATCAAACGGGCTGAGATGCGGGTTCTTGTAACCCAGGTCGATGATCAGGCCGATTGCGACCTGGTTATTCTCCAGGTGGTAGATATAAGAGCCACCCAATGTTTGTCCAGGGAAGTGACCGAGTGGCCAGCCGACGGTGTGCACAACTTTCCCCGGCACATGTTTTTCCGGGTCGATATCCCATATTTCCTTGAAGCCAATACCATAGTGCTGGGCATCAGCGTCCTTGCGCAGGTCAAATTTTTCCATGAGTTGCTTGCCCAGGTGGCCGCGACAGCCTTCAGCAAACACCGTGTATTTGGCGTGCAACTCGTAGCCCGCCTGGTAGGTGGACTTGTGTTCGCCGTCCGCGCCAACGCCCATATCACCTGTGGCGACCCCTTTGATTGAGCCATCTTCATGAAACAGCACTTCAGAGGCGGCAAAACCGGGGAAAATGTTGACGCCCAGTTCTTCTGCCTGCTCGCCCAGCCATCGGCACAGATTGGCGAGGCTGGCTGCATGATTACCATGGTTATGCAGCGCTCGTGGCACCATCCAGGAGGGGAGGCGCATGCCCTGGCGGTCATCGACCAGATAGTAGACATCGTCATCAGTAACGGGATTATTGAGGGGGGCACCGGCTTCCTGCCAGTTAGGGAAGAGTTCGTTCAGTGCCCGTGGTTCGATCACTGCGCCGGACAGGATATGCGCACCAATTTCAGAGCCTTTTTCAACCAGGCAAACTGTAAACTCGTCACCGGACTCCATGGCCATCTGGGCGAAGCGAATAGCCGTCGAGAGTCCGGCTGGTCCACCGCCCACGACAACCACATCAAATTCCATCGATTCTCTTTCCACGATTTACTCCTTGGGTCCGGACTGGGTTGGTTCATAGGATAAATTAAGCCACCTATTGTATGAAAAGACGCCTCTCGAAGGAAATCATCCAAATCTATGGCATTTGATAACAGCTTGTCGGCAGTTTGTCTTTTTGTTCTGAAAAATTATGAACTTAGGAAATTTCGGGCAGGACAGGCGTTATTGACCGATATGCACTAAACCGGCAGAATACGCGCTTTCGTGGATAGCCCCCCTGTGCTGTTCGCGCCAATTCTCCCAAGTAAAAACAGAGGAATTTCATGAAAGTTCTCGTTACTGTCAAGCGGGTTGTCGACTACAACGTCAATGTACGTGTGCTCAGCGACCATAGCGGCGTCGATCTCAACAACGTGAAGATGTCAGTAAATCCTTTTGACGAGATTGCCATCGAAGAAGCCGTCAGGCTGAAAGAGGCTGGCAAAGCGGAAGAAGTGATTGTGGTTTCGGTGGGACCAAAGACTGCTGCGGAGCAGATCCGCACAGCGCTCGCGCTGGGTGCAGATCGCGGTATCCTGGTTGAAACCGACGTCGACATGCAGCCACTGGGCATTGCAAAGATCATCAAGGCAATTGTTGAAAAAGAATCCCCCCAGTTGATCATCGCGGGCAAACAGGCCATAGACGGTGACAACAGTCAAACCGGCCAGATGATTGCCGCACTGTGTGGCTATGGTCAGGCAACGTTTGCATCCAGTGTTGAAATTGGCGACGGTACGGCAACAGTCAGTCGCGAAGTTGATGGTGGTATGGAAACCATTACGATCAAGCTGCCTGCTGTGATTACCACCGATCTGCGCCTTAATGAACCACGTTATGCGTCGCTACCAAACATCATGAAGGCAAAGAAGAAGCCCATTGATACCTACACACCTGAAGACCTTGGTGTTGATCCGACACCACGTGTGAAGACGCTGAAGGTAACGCCACCACCCGAGCGTAAGGCGGGCATTAAAGTGGAATCTGTGGACGAGCTCGTTGACAAGCTCAAGAACGAAGCGAAGGTAATCTGATGACTATTCTTGTAATTGCAGAACATGATAACGAGACGCTCAAGCCAGCAACACTGGTCACAATAGCTGCGGCAAAAGCGATCGGTGGAGACATTGAGGTATTGGTTGCCGGTGCCAACTGCGGTTCGGTTGCTGAGGCTGTGGCAAAGGCTGAAGGTGTGAGCAAGGTATTGGTTGCAGACAATGAGGCTTATGGCCATCAGTTGGCTGAAAATGTTGCCGAATTGATTGTGGAAATTGGCAAAAACTATTCACACATCATGTGTGCAACAACTGCTTCCGGCAAAAACTTTATGCCACGCGTTGCAGCATTGCTGGATGTGGCGCAGATATCTGATATCAGTGCTGTTGTGAGCGAAGACACCTTTGAGCGGCCCATTTACGCCGGTAATGCCATCGCCACTGTTCAGTCGTCAGACGCAATCAAGGTGATCACAGTGCGTGGTACAGCCTTTGACGCGGTTGCGGCAGAAGGTGGCAGTGCATCGGTAGAAGCGCTGGATATTGTGAAGGACGCGGGCGTATCCACCTGGGACAAGGAAGACATTGTTGAACTGGAACGTCCCGAGTTGACCGCTGCCAAGATCATTATTTCTGGCGGTCGAGGCATGCAAAACGGCGAGAACTTCAAGATGCTGGAATCTGTGGCTGACAAGCTGGGTGCTGCCATCGGCGCATCACGCGCAGCGGTTGACGCCGGTTTTGTGCCAAACGACATGCAGGTTGGCCAGACAGGCAAGATTGTTGCACCTGAACTCTATATTGCTGTCGGCATCAGTGGAGCCATCCAGCACCTGGCGGGCATGAAAGACTCCAAGGTGATTGTTGCCATCAACAAGGACGAGGACGCGCCAATTTTCCAGGTGGCTGACTATGGCCTGGTAGCTGACCTCTTCAAAGCTGTACCGGAACTCGACGAGAAGCTGTAGTTTCTAACGGCTGTTGCCACGGCTGTAGTAATAGCTGTAGTAATAGCTGTAGTAAGAAAGGTAATTGGCGTACCGACATTTGCCTAAAATTGAAAGGCCCGACATCCCACTGGGGTGCCGGGCCTTTTTTTTGGCGCTTGTTTGCTCTACAGCGAGGCCAGCCACTCATCGTCAGAATCCGCGGAAATATTCTCAAACAGCGGGGTCGACAGGTAGCGCTCACCGGTATCCGGCAGCATCACCACAAAGGTACTGTTGTCGGGTGCGTGCTGTGCAACATGCAGGGCAGCGTACATGGTGGCGCCGCAAGAGATGCCGCAGAAAATGCCTTCCTGGGTTGCCAGCGCCTGGGCGGTCTCAATTGCCTTGTCGTCTGGCACCAGTACGATGTCGTCAGCGATGGTTTGATCCAATACACCCGGAATGAAATCTGGTGTCCATCCCTGAATCTTGTGTGGATGCCATTCCTGGCCTTTCAGCATGGCCGCATTTTCTGGTTCACAGCCAATGATCCTGACGTCTGGCCGGGCCAGCTTGATCATCTGGCCGGTACCGGTCAGTGTGCCGCCGGTGCCCCAGCCGCTGACAAAATAGTCGAGATCACGGCCGGCAAAGTCCTTCAGAATCTCGGGGCCCGTGGTATTGCGGTGGTAGGCAGGGTTGGCCGGATTTTCAAACTGGTCAGCTTTAAACCACCCATATTGTTCTGCCAGCTCATTGGCACGACGTACCATACCTGAGCCACGCTCGGCTGCAGGTGTCAGGATCACTTTCGCACCGAGCGCTTTCATGATCTTGCGACGTTCGATGGAAAAGGACTCTGCCATGGTAGCAACAAAAGGATAACCTTTGGCAGCGCAAACCATGGCAAGGGCAATACCGGTATTGCCGGAGGTTGCCTCAACAACCGTCTGGCCGGGGCGAAGCTTGCCTGTCTTCTCTGCATCCTGGATAACCGCAATCGCCAGGCGATCCTTCACCGATCCCAGCGGATTAAACGACTCCACTTTTGCGTAGATGTTCTGGTTGGCCGGCCCCAGCCGGTTGATGCGAACAATGGGTGTGTTGCCAATAGTTTCCAGAATGTTGTTGTAGATCATAACTAGCCCTCTTGATAGCAATCGCAGTTGCAGTGAAGCTTATGGAAATTGCAGCAGGGTGTCGAGCAGCACCTCGACCACACCTGCACCGTCCGCGCTGACTGCAACCATCGTGTTGGCAGGTTCAGTCAATGCAATACCTTCACCTGAAATCACGCCACGCTGGTCACAGACAGTCATGCCGCGGGTATATCTGCCTTCACATTCAACGACTACATGCATTGGCTTGTGCTGAATCAGTGCAGGATGCGTAAACGGCAATACCGCGCAGACATCATGCACCGGTGCAAATCCCCGCTCAGCGTAAATTGCAGACTGACGCGACAGGTAAAACTGTAGCGCACCGCCAACCTCCCGGGCGACAAGGCTTTGGCTCTCGCAAAGTCGCTCAAGATCCCTGGCGGTAACACCAAAACTGGTCGTTACGTTGAGCCCAACCATGGTGATGGGAATGCCAGAGTCAAAGACGGCAGCCGCAGCCTCAGGGTCTGCGAGAATGTTAAATTCGGCGGCAGGGGTTGCGTTACCGATGTGTGTTGAACCGCCCATGATCGAGATGCCCTTGATCCTTGCTCTGAGTTCGGGATATCGGCTAAGCGCAGTGGCAACATTGGTCTCGGGTCCCACTGCAATGATGACAAGATCGTCATGGGTCATTGCGGCTTCCCGGATGAAGTCGGCTGCGTCAAGCGCGTGAACAGATCGGGTACTCGGTGGCAGATTGGCACCGTCCAGGCCAGATTTGCCGTGGACGGTCTCACCAGAATGTAGCTCACCAACCAGAGGACCGGCTGCTCCAGCAGCCACGGGTATGTGGGACAAGCCTGCAGCATCCAGCAGGTTGATGGCATTTTTGGTTGTGTTCCTAATTGTTGAATTGCCGAACACCGTGGTGACGCCAACAAGATCAAGACAGTGTGCAGCCGTCAGTATGGCAACGGCATCGTCGTGACCAGGGTCACAGTCGATGATGTAATGGCTCAAGGGGTGATCTCCTCCAGTTCAATGAGTTCGATGCCTTCATCCACCAGGTCGCCGCTCACAAATCGAACCAGAGAGACGACACCATCGATTGGGGCACGAATGGTGTGCTCCATTTTCATCGCTTCCATCACGACCAACGCGTCACCCCTGGTAACCCTGTCTCCTGCCGTCACGAGCACTGCCGTCACCTTGCCGGACATGGGAGCTGCGACATTGCCGGCTTCTTCGGGCAGGGCAGGTGTTTCCTGTGGC
>CAYGNA010000185.1:0-7594 GCA_964351065.1 uncultured Pseudomonadales bacterium | reverse complement strand
CGGTGTATAGGGTGGGCGGAACATGGTTGTACCGGTTTCATCCATACCCTGGCCAAGTGCCTGCGCCAAAATCGCCACGCCGTTCACGTTAGACAACTTGCCCTGATCGGTACCAAACCCAAGCGCGGTATAACGTTTGACGTGCTCAACCGAGCGATAGCCCTCGCGTGCGGCAAGCTCGATTGCGCTGGCCGTCACGTCATTCTGGAAATCCACAAACTGCTTGGGGGCCCTGCTGACACCTTTGGGGTGGGGCACCAGGAAAATCGGGTGCAGCGAGCCTGCCGACACAGCTTCGGGTAACACCAAAGCGCCTGCTGCTGCGTCAAATCCACAGGCAACCGCAGCCTTGCGACCAGCATCAATCCCGTCACCCAGGCATTCACCGAGCGTAGCCAGCCCCTTGATGCTACCTGCCAGGCTAACGCTGCCCCTTGGGCCAAAATCTGGGTCAGGGTCAGGGTCAAGGTCAGGCACAAACGCTGCAACATCATCATTCCAGCGGGGCTTTTTGCCCGAGTGGCTACTGAGATGCACAATCGGATTCCATCCACTACTGCAGGCAACCACATCGCACGTCAGCCATTCAGACGTGCCTGCCAGTGTGTCTTCAGATTCATTCAGCCTTGCTACCAGCGCACCCCGAACGCCGCGACGCCCCTTAATATCAATGACCGCACTGCGCCGGTAGATTGGCACATCAAGATCCAGCAGGGGTTTGGTAACGGCCGCCGGCACCTCCGCCCGCACATCGACAATCGCCACCACCTGCCTGCCGGTCGTAATCCAGTCGCGCGCGGTCTGGTAGGCAAAATCGTTATTGGTAAACAGGACAAGCTGTTTGCCGGGCACAACCGCATAACGCTGAATATAGGTTGAGACAGCGGACGCCAGCATCACCCCTGGCCGATCATTGTTGGCAAATACCGGCATACGCTCAAACGCGCCCGTCGCCAGGATCAGCTGTCGGGTTCGCACGCGATGGACTCTCTCGCGTATGAACGAGGCTGCCGGGCGCCGCTCGACAATGGTCAGGAAGTTATTGTCATAGTTGGCAAACACCGTGCTGTTGCTGAGGAACACCACGTTCGGCAGTGCCGAAAGCTCGGCCGCTGTTTGCGCAACCCATGCAAGCGGCGCGGTGCCGTCAATCGCCGCATCAGAGCCCAGCAGCGAACCACCGGGTTGCAACCTGTCGTCTGCCACGAGTACACGCGCGCCAGCCAGGGCAGCGACCCGCGCGGCCGCGAGACCAGCAGGGCCACCGCCTGCAACCACCACATCACAATGGTGGTTCATCTTGTCGTAGCGATCACCATCAGGCAGTGTCGGTGCACGTCCGAACCCAGCCATCTTTCGAATCTGCCGCTCATAAAAATGCCAGAGTCGCTTTGGTCGCATGAACGTTTTGTAATAAAACCCCGGTGGCAACAGGCCGCTGAACTGCTCCGCCAGTGCCATGACGTCGAAGTTGACTGACGGCCAGCCATTGGTTGACCGGGCAACAAGACCATCACAAAGGGCAATCTCTGTTGCCTTGAGGTTAGGTGTGGAAAATGCGCCCTCGCCAACCTGCAGAATAGCGTTGGGCTCTTCCGGCCCACTGGCCACAATGCCGCGCGGCCGCGCGTACTTGAAACTGCGGCCAACAATACGCACGCCATTGGCAATCAGCGCCGAGGCCAGCGTGTCACCCTCATAGCCGACGTAGGCTTTGCCGTTAAACGTAAATCGCAGTACCCGATCGCGCTTGACCAGCCCGCCGTGGGGCAATCGATTGATGCTCATGATGTCTCGCCCGGGCGCTCGCCAATCCTGTAGCTTTCGAGCACAACGTAGCTCACCGTATCGCGCGTGACATTGAAGAACTGGCGACAGCCCGCGGCATGGTTCCACATCTCATGTGCCACACCACGCGGGTTCTTGCGAAAGAACAGGTAATCACCCCAGGCTTCATCATCCAGCAGTTCGGGTTCTGCAGGACGCTGGATATGCGCTTCACCGGCGTAGCTGTACTCTTCTTCCTCGCGATACGCCTCACAGTAGGGACAGTAGATACGCAACATCGCTAGCGCCCCGCCATATCAGTCAGCGTGGTTTCACCGCGTGTCACGAAACACGCCCACGGCTCAGTCGGTAAATGGCTCATTAGTGCGCCACCGCAGCAGCGCCGTGTTCATCAATGAGCGCACCGGAATGGAAACGGTTGATGGTAAATGGCGCAGCCAGCTTGTGTGGTGTGTCGTTAGCGATGGTGTCAGCAAAGACGTAGCCCGAGCCTGGCGTTGCCTTAAAGCCGCCCGTACCCCAGCCACAGTTGAAATAGAGCCCTTCGACAGCGGTCTTGCTGATGATCGGGCAGGCATCCGGAGACACGTCCACGATTCCACCCCAGGAACGATTCATTCGGACCCGACTGAACACCGGAAACATTTCCACGATGGCACCCAGGCACTGTTCAATAACCGGGTAAGAACCGCGCTGGCCATAGCCCAGGTAATGATCGATGCCGGCACCGATGACCAGATCGCCCTTATCTGACTGGCTGATATAAGCATGCACCGCATTGGACATGACCACCGTATTGAGAATCGGCTTGAGTGGCTCTGACACCAGCGCCTGCAATGGATGCGACTCCAGCGGCAGTCGAATGCCCGCCATGTTTGCGATCACCGTGGAGTTGCCCGCGGTCACACTGGCGACTTTTGCTGCCCGGATCAATTGACCGCCCACCTCGACGCCAATCACCCTGCCCTGCTCAATACGGATACCCGTGACCTCGGCCTGCTGAATCAGATCCACACCCAGCGCATCGGCGCCCCTGGCGTATCCCCAGGCAACGGCATCGTGCCGAGCGACCCCGCCGCGTGGCTGCCAGGAGGCACCCAGCACAGGATAACGAATGGACTGGGAGTCATTGATAACAGGCACAATCTCTTTGACCTCGCGGGTCGTCAGCACCTCGCCATCGACACCGTTTAGCCGATTCGCATTAACCCTGCGCTCGATATCCCGCATATCCTGCAGGGTATGGCCCAGGTTCAGGACACCGCGCTGGCTGAACATGACGTTGAAATTCAGTTCCTGGCTGAGGCCTTCCCACAATTCGAGCGCAAAATCATATAGATGGGCAGCCTCATCCCAGAGATAGTTTGAGCGCACAATTGTTGTGTTGCGGCCAGTATTGCCGCCGCCGAGATAACCCTTCTCAATCACCGCAATATTGGTCATGCCGTGATTTTTAGCCAGGTAATAGGCTGTCGCGAGACCATGACCACCACCACCGATGATGATGGCGTCGTACTCACCTTTTGGTGTGGGGTTGCGCCATGCCTGCTGCCAGCCCTCATGGTAACTGAGGGCCTGACGAGCCAGGCTAAAAAGTGAATATCGTTGAACCATCTGGAATTTTGTTACCTAATTTGCTGCGGTCTCAGGGGGAACCCTGCGCTAGTTACTCACCCCACGAATAAGCAGGTTGTCCGGGTCAAACGGGCTTTCTGGCAGAATTACCGCCTGGCATCGTTCACCCAGAATCTCAATCTCCAGTTCAGTGCCGACCACCGCCAAATCCGGCCGCAGGATAGCCATCGCCAGCGACTTGTCCAGCCTGAAGCCGTATCCACCACCGGTCGCACGTCCGATCAGTTCACCGTTCACAAACAGCGGATTGTTGCCCAGCGCATCGGCATCACCGGGATCAAGCACTTCCATGGTCACCAGCGCATTATCCGCACCCCGCTCCTGCCAGGCCGCCAGCGCATCCCGGCCCAGGAAATCGCCTTTATCCAGGTGAACAAACCGGTCCAGACCGGACTCGAAAGCACTGTATTCAATGGAGAGTTCTGTACCAATCATGCGGTAGGACTTCTCCAGCCTGAGCGAGTCCATGGCGCGTATCCCAAAGGGCTTGATGCCAAGGTCAGCGCCCGCGGCCATCAGGGTGTCGAACAGTTGATTCTGGTACTCCAGCGGATGATGCAACTCCCAACCCAGTTCACCCACAAAATTAAGGCGCATGGCTTTCACGGGCGCCCGGCCAATCTGGATCTCCTGGCCTGACAGCCACGGAAATGCCTTGTTGGAAAAATTGCTGCTGGACGTGCGCGACAGCAATTCGCGTGCATTGGGCCCGGCCACAACCAGCACACCCATCGCGTTAGTCAGGTTCTCAAATCGAACCGACCCGTCTTGTGGCATATGGCGCCACAGATAATCATGATCAAGCCGTTGCAGTGCACCTGCGGAGACCAGGTAAAACGAATTCGCTGACTCTCGCTGGATGGTAAATTCCGAGTGAACGCCACCTCTGGTATTGAGGGCATGACAAAGCCCGATACGGCCGATCTTCCGGGGTAACCGGTTCGCCAGGAACCAGTCGAGGAAAGCTTCTGCACCAGGCCCGCTGACCCTGCATTTGGCGAAAGCCGTCATATCCAGCAGGCCAACATTCGAATGGACATTGCGACACTCGTTGCCCACGTGCGGCAACCACGCCGAGCGGCGGAAAGACCAGTGATCTTCCTGTGCTACCCCCTCTGGTGCAAACCAGTTGGCACGCTCCCAGCCGGCTTTCTGGCCGAATACGGCACCGAGGTCCCGCAGCCGTTCATAACAGGGTGCCGTGCGATGCGGTCGCGCGGCCGGGCGCTCCTCATCAGGGTAGTGGATGGTAAAAACGTTGGCGTAGGTTTCTTCATTTTTTTCAATAAGATATTGCTTGTTGGCGTAGTCACCAAAACGTCTTGGGTCAACGCCAAGCATATCGATGGTCGGCTCACCTTCCACAATCCATTCGGCAAGCTGCCAACCTGCACCACCCGCTGCGGTGATACCGAAGCTATGGCCCTCGTTCAGCCAGAAATTTCGCAGCCCCCAGGCTGGTCCAATAATTGGGCTGCCATCCGGTGTATAGGGAATCGCGCCATTGTAGACCTGTTTTACACCCACCTCGCCAAATGCGGGCACACGATTGATGGCGGCCTCAATATGCGGCGTCAGCCGCTCCAGGTCTTCCTGGAACAACTCATACTGCACCTCCGGGTCAGGGTCATCGACGTAGCACGCCGGGGCACCTTTCTCATACGGGCCAAGAATAAAACCACCCGCCTCTTCCCGCAGGTACCAGGAGCCGTCTGACTCCCTGAGCACACCCATTTCCGGCAATCCATCACGATGGCGGGCCTGCACTTCAGGGTGCGCCTCCGTCACAATAAACTGATGCTCAATGGGGATGACGGGTACATCAAGCCCTACCATTCGGCCTGTTGCCCTGGCATAGCTGCCAGTTGCAGAGACCACATGCTCGCAAACAATCTCACCCTGGCTGGTCTTGACGAGCCATTCACCCGCTGGGGTCTGTTCAATTCCAATAACCGGCGTATTTCTATAGATGGTGGCGCCAAGTGTACGTGCGCCTGTTGCAAACGCCTGGGTCAGGTCCGCCGGTTGGATATAGCCATCGTCCGGGTGCACCATGGCACCCACCAGGCCATCAATATTGCAGAGCGGCCAGATTTCCTTCACCTGTTCAGGAGACAGGAATTCAACGTTAACGCCAATAGTCCGTGCCGTGGCTGCGTATTGGTAGTACTCGTCCATGCGGTCTTTGTTCATCGCCAAACGGATGTTGCCTACCTTGCGGAACCCGACGTCCTGCCCGGTTTCCTTCTCGAGTTCCTGGTACATCCTGACCGAGTACTTGTGAATCTGGCCAACGCTGTAGCTCATGTTAAAGAGCGGGAGCAGGCCAGCAGCATGCCAGGTGGAACCAGCCGTCAGTTCACCCTTCTCCAGCAACACCACCTCTTCACCCCAGCCCTTTTTGGCAAGGTGATACAAGGTACTAACGCCAACGACACCACCACCGATAACGACAACTCGCGCGGTGTTTTTCATAACCTCTCCTTGAATGGCCTAACGGCGCCGGCGCCCACCTGATCGACGCCCACTGAGCACGGTGGCCGGGCCATCAGGATTTCTGAATTTCCTGATCCAGTTGGCACAATCAGGATCGTGACCAATGACAACGTCTGCGCCGCGAACGGCCTGCATCATCTCAAGATGCAGGGGGTTGGTTATTGCAGAGGTCATCCCTGCACCAATCGCCATGCTTAAGAAAGCACCATTCAACCCGTTCCGGTTTGGCAAGCCAAAACTGATGTTCGATGCACCGCAGGTGGTATTAACCTTCAGTTCTGTCTTCAGCCGGTGAATCAGCCTGAGCACATCCCGCCCGGCAGAGTTAATCGCGCCAATAGGCATGACCAGCGGATCAACCACCACATCGCAGGCAGGAATCCCATAATCCATCGCCCGCTCGACAATTTTCTTTGCCACGTTGAAGCGAACGTCGATATCCTCGGAGATACCCGTATCATCATTGGCAATCGCAACAACGGCAGCGCCATACTTTTTAACCAGCGGCAATACAGCTTCAAGCCGCTCCTCCTCACCCGTCACCGAGTTGAGCAGGGCCTTGCCCTCATACGCTTCAAGACCCGCTTCCAGCGCGGCCACAATTGATGAATCAATGCAGAGCGGGGTGTCGGTCAGCGACTGGATCAGCCTGATACTGTCCGCCAGTATCTGGGGTTCATCGGCGAGCGGAATGCCGGCGTTAACATCCAGCATATCGGCACCGGCTGCGACCTGGGCCAGTGCATCCATCTCAACGCGAGACAGATTCCCCGCGCGCATTTCTTCCGCGAGGCGCGCACGACCGGTCGGGTTGATTCGTTCTCCGATAACGCAAAATGGTCGCTCGAAGCCTATCACTACTTCTTTTGTTCGGGAGCTGATGATCGTTTCTGTCACGGCCATTCCTTGTCTGTTATGCCGCCGGACAATGCTGGATTTTGGCGGCAAAAACAAGACAAAACAGGGCTGATCTTCAGCTGATCTCCGCCTGCACCAGAATGCCAGGAATCAACGCCTCCCAGCCGATTGCCATGATGTGTATCCCCTGGCACAAGGGCGCAATGTCCCTGATCAGCCGCGCGGAGATTTCAGCGCTTGTTGCCTTCACGTCAGTTGCTGAATCGATCCTGCTGATGATCTCTGCTGGCACCGAGATCCCGGGTACATTCCTGTTCATGTGATCCGCCATCTTCGCAGACTTCACCGGCAGGACACCTGCAATCATCGGCAGGCCAAAGCGGTCTACCCTGCTCATGAAGGCCTCAAACGCGGGCACATCAAAGATTGCCTGCGTCTGGAAGTAACGTGCACCACAGTCGATCTTCTCTTCGAGCCGGGCAATTTCCCGGTCCAGGTCGTCAGCGCCCGGGTTAACGACAGCGCCAATGTTGAACTGCGGTGTACCAATCAGCTTGTTGCCGGTTGAATCCTCACCCTCGCCCAGCCGTCTGGCCGCCGCAATAAGCTCCTGGGTTGAAAAGTCGAATACCGGCTTCGCGTCGGGATGATCACCCAGGTGTGGCGGGTCACCCCCCATACAGACCAGGTTGCGGACGCCAAGAAACGCAGCACCCAGCATGTCTGATTGCAGTGCGATACGGTTTCGGTCCCGTGTTGTCATCTGGAGGATGGGGTCAGCCCCGATCGACAACAGAGCATGCGCTGCTGCAAGGGG
>CAYGNA010000184.1:0-7598 GCA_964351065.1 uncultured Pseudomonadales bacterium | reverse complement strand
CCTTTCGAGTATTACATCGACGTTACCAACGAGGGCGAAGCAGTAGAGAACGACCTTATTGTCGTTGACAATCCCAGGGTAAAACCGCCGTCATTTGATGATTTCAAACGCAATATCGAGCCCGGTGAGAAGACCCGCAATGCTTACGACCGATTCATCGGGTTTCATCGGTACATGTGGCTGCAACGCCAGAGTACCGGACTCACCACAGAGCCCAGGAATCTGCCAGCGATTGGGGTTCGAGCACGGCTTAGCCAGAAGATAGAGGGAACACCACTGCGACGCGGCTATGTGGAGTTCGAGGCAACCACAATCTTACATCCTGATCCCATGGGACTGAACCAGGGTGTCACGCGGTTCGAAAACGCCGAAAGAATGCTGATCCTGCCACGCCGCTACCAGTTGCCGGCGAGCGAGGTATTACCCACGGGCAGACATTTTCAGCGCGGCGGTGTACATGCTGCCTGGTCGGTTGGAGAATCTGGCGAATTTGCTTCCCTGCGGGAATACCGGGATGGGGACTCAATGCGCAGGATACACTGGGCAAGCACCGCCAAACGCAACAAACCGGTGGTCAAGGAGTACCAGGAGGAATACCTGGTGCGGCAGGCCCTGGTGCTGGACACCACCACCACCAACTCACTTATCCTGGAAGAAGCCGTGTCACTCAGCGCGAGTTTCATCCAGAGCGCTGGCAGCGATACGTTAATCGATCTTCACTACCTTGCTGATAAACCCGCGGTTGTCACAGCGGGACGAGGTGAGACAAGCGGTAATCACCAACTGGAATGCCTGGCCACCCTGCACCGCTCAGTGCTTGCTATTGATCAACTTACTCGGCCCTTGCTCGAACAATCCCAGCGCCTTGCCGGCTCAATCCTGGTGCTAACAGGCTGGACAGACCTGCACCAGGGCTTCGTCGAAAGAATCCGTACGGCAGGCATGCCGGTACTTGTCTACCTGATCAGTCAGGAACCGAAATCTGCCGACCTGCCGGCGTTTGTCCGGACACTGGATGCACGAGACATGCAGGGAAGCCTGAACGCGCTATGAAACGCTTATGCACTTAAAGTACATCCAGTTTATCGCGGTGATGCTGTGGGGAGTTCAGACCGATCTGCTTGTGTTTGCCGTGCCCATCGCAATGATTCTGGAAGCAAGGTTTTACCTGAACCGGCGATGGGCACTCACCCGGCAGGATTTCTACCGCATGGCCGACCTCACCGGTATCGCACTGGTAGGCATTGTCATTTTCCTGTTCCTGAACCGGACCGAATACCACTTCATTACCACGCTGGTTGCCTGGCTGCCGATTGTCTTCTTCCCGCTGGTTGTGGTCCTCGCCTACAGCACAACAGAGCGAATGCCTCTCGACGTCCTGTTCTATTCGCTGCGGCGGCAGCAAGCACCGGTCACCCAAAGCTGGGACATGTCCTACGTATTTTTTGGCATGTGTGTGGTGGGAGGCGGCCTCGACAAAACGGGAGAAACCTTTTACCTGCCCATCGCTGCGGCACTTGTCCTGATTGCCCTGTACCAGCTTCGCTCGCCGCGCTACAGTGCCCGCATCTGGTTGCTGGTGGCACTCACCATCTTCCTGGCAGGGACGCTCACACACCAGGTTCTGAGAACCGGTCATCTGGCGCTCAAGGAGCAGTCAAGGGCCTGGCTCGCCAACTACATCAAGGCACGAACCAATCCGCTTAAGACAAGAACCAGTATCGGCTCCATTGGTCGACTCAAATCATCAGACGAAATCCTGTTTCGGGTCTCAGACCTGACTGGTGCTGGCGTGCCAGGATTGCTGCAGGAGGCAACCTATTCAGTACCCTCCGAATACGACTGGATGGTGATCAACCCACAGTTTACGACTGTGCCGCAAACTGACGACTTCCTGTGGCCGCTGAGTGATGAAGCCCCCGCTTCACATCGACTGAAGATCTACCTCGAGTTTGAGAGGGAGATTGGCATAGTGCCTGTACCGGCCTCGGTGACGGAAATCTTTGATCTCCCAGCATTGGAAATTAAACGCAGCCTGTATGGTTCCATCCAGGCAACGGGCCTTGTACCCAGTCCCGGGTACGAGGTGGGTTTTTATCCTGGTGTTGATATCAATGGCCCACCTGATCGTGAAGATACCTACATACCCACGGAGTATGTTGAACTGCTGCAGCAGGTGACACCAACCGATACAGACCCGATCCGTGCTGTTCGCCGTGTCTTTGATAACTTTCATTATTCGCTCTACTCCCCCGGGGCCGTCGAACCGCTCAGGCACTTTCTGCTGGAATCAAAGGCGGGTCATTGTGAATACTTCGCGACCGCAACCGTGCTGATGCTGAGGCAGATGGGCATACCTGCCCGTTATGTGGTTGGTTTTTCGGTCCAGGAATACAATCCTGGCCTCGATATGTACGTGGTGAGGGCGAGGCACGCACACGCCTGGGCAATCGCCTGGCTCGATGGCAAGTGGCAGGTGGTTGATACAACCCCCGGCACATGGACCGCCGTGGAAGCAGCCGAGTCCAGCGCCCTCCGGCCAGTTATCGACCTGCTTTCCAATACTGTTTTCCAACTGCAAAGATGGTGGGCCAAGCAACGGCTTGAAGATTACGAAACCGAGCTTTATGTGCTTGGTGGCCTGCTGCTGCTCGTGCTTGTTTGGCGAATCGCCACCAGTGAGCAGGTCATCATCAACAAAAAGACGGCGGCGCCAGAACCACGAACGCCGTATCCGGGCCTGGACTCACCTTTCTACCAGATACAAGCGCGACTGGCGGAGGATGGACTGGTGCGTACACCAGGTGAAACCATGCACAACTACCTTGCACGTATCGAGCGGCGAGACCTGCTACCGCTGCTGGAGTACCACTACCGTCTTCGTTTTGATCCAGCGGGCCTCGCACGCAATGAGACACAGACCCTACGCGAGCATGTTAACGCCTGGATGGCGGAGTCCGACCGGCTCAGGTCGAACTCACCTTGACCACCTGACCATCAACGAGCCGTTCCACACCACGAACCGCAACGTTCTCACCTGCACGCAGGTCACCCGATACGGCGACCATGTCGCCCTGCCCACGACCAAGAACAACCGGCACCCGGGTCGCCATGTTGTGTTCATCAATGCGGAAAACGAAGTTGCCCTCTGACCGAAGCACAACCGCGTCCCGCGGAACATAAAGTGCATCCCCTGCCAGGTTTACAGGTAACTGCACCCTGGCAAACTGTCCTGCCACCACTGAAGTCGCAAGTCTGCCCGGAATGTCCAGCAATGCGGAGATTGTCTGGGCATCTTCAGTAGCCACAACGATATTTCTAAGCCTGCCTTCAAAAACTGTTTCCCCGACCAGGACAGTTGCTGACTGTTGGACGGCAATGCGGTTCGCATAGGACACAGGGATACTCACCCTGACTTCAAGATGGTCGGTATCAACAATTCGCAGGACCCCCTCACCACGACGCACAAATTCTCCACCCTGGCGCAATCTCTCCCTGACGACGCCAGAAACTGGCGAAACCAACTTGCCGCGCGCCAGCCTCTCTTCGAGTTGCTCGACGCGAGCTCGCGCCATACTTATATCGTTTGAAGCAAGATCTCGCCTGGAAACGAGCTCGGCAAGCTGGGTGCTTGAAGCGAGGCTGGCGGCCTGTAGCGTCTCGAGCCGACGAACTTCCCTACTAAGGTATTCAAAGCTGATCTCGGCACGCTCGATCGATAAGATCTGTTCCCTGCGCTGCAGCGTTAACTCCTCGACATCGACCAGCGCAACGACTTCTCCCTGGGCAGCGCGCTGGCCTTCCTCCGCCACCCAGACAAGTGCACCATCAAGCAATGAAGGCAGCAGCAGGTCATAGCGCGACCGAATCACACCGTTCACTTCCAGCACCTCGCTGACGGCTTGCAGTACCACCGCACGCACCTCCACTGGCGAACTGACTTCTGCCTGGGTAATCGACCATTGCAGCAGGCAAACAAACAGGAAAACAATTCTCACGTCACACCCCCCTGACCTGAACAAATGGCTGGGTAAAAGACTGCCAGCGCCAAGACACCCTGAGCAAAGCTGGCAACAAAATCAACGTCAAGAGCGCACTCACCGTCATGCCGCCCACAATGACAGTGGCAAGCCCCCTGTATACTTCTGACCCCACACCCGGTACCAGCATAAGGGGCATCATGCCAAAGATGCTCGTTAGCGAACTCATCAAGATGGGCCTCGCCCGGTAGCGTACTGCCTGCATCACTGCATCTCGCAGCGCGAGTCCGCGTGACTCTGCAAGACGGGTCTGGTGCACCAGCAGAATGGCATTGTTGACGACAAGCCCTAACAGAATAATAAAGCCGATCATCGTCAGCATGTCGAGCGACTGAAAGGTAACAATATTGAGCAACCGCAGCCCGGCAAGACCGCCAGCGAGCGCCAGCGGTAACGTCAGCAGCACTACCAGGGAGTCTCTCATCGACCGGAACAAAGCAGCCATAATCATAAACAGCATGACAAGCGCAATCCCGAAATTGCCCGCTATCTCGCGAAGAGCTACATTCATGCGGTCGGCGTTACCGCGGTACTTAACGCTGGCGTTTGCAGGCAGCATGGCTTTTATCTTTGGTGTTACTTCACGATCCAGTCGCTCAAGTGCTTCCTCCATGGTCACTTCAGGCGGTGGATTCACGGTCAGTGAAACTGTACGACGGCCGTTGACTCGTTGCAGGTTGGTTGGTCCCACAGCGCGCTCGAAAGAAACAAGCTCACCCAGCTTCTGAACACCCCCGCCGGGCGTCCAGATTGGCATACCGGCAAGTTGTTCGGGGTTATCCCATGCTGGTGCACGAACAATGACGTCCATACGCTGGTTACCGTCAAAGTATTCACCGGCATAAAGACCACCCGTGAATGCCCTGATGGCAGTTGCAAGCAGGGACTGATCGATCCCTGCCGCATTAACCCGCCGATCATTCGGCGCAATTTGCAGTTCTGGCTCGTCAAGCGAAAGCCCGCCCTGAGCAAACACGTTGGTTCCCTCCCATAGTTTGCCAATGATCAGTTGACCCTCGGTTGCTGCTTGCTGTAACGCGGCAAGATCGCTTCCCTGGATATCCACACTAATACTGCGACCGCTACCGTTGTTGACCTGCAGCATGGATGCCTGCTGAACATAAGCAGGTACATCAGGGATACCAGCCAATATCTCGGTCCTCAGCTTGCCCACCAACTCATCTATCCTGGCAGGATCACGTGGGTAGATATAAACCTGGGTAAAGAAGCCGTTGAAAGAGGCAAAATTGTAGGCCCGAATCGCTGGTTCTGCTTCGCCACTCAGGTAGGGTGCAAGGCGGCTCACAACCTCTGGCGCCAGCTCTTCTTCAATCATTGTGATGTTCATGCCGGCTGGCAAGTTGAAAAAAACGGAAATCGCATCGATGTTTGCACGAGGCAGGAAATCGATCCGGGGCATCAGCATGACCGCAAGCAGCAAGGCCAATCCCAGGATCCCGACTATCCACGCGATTCGCGCGTGAATCGAATCCGTCACGCGGCACACCCACTGTGCCAATTGCTGCCACAGATTACCGAGCCTGTCCGTGGTTACGTTACCCGGCATGCTCGACGCCAGCGCTGGCAAAACCGTGAGAGCCACCAGCATAGAGGCCATCACCGCAACCGAAATGGTAATTGCAATGTCCTTGAAGAGTTGCCCTTCCACGCCCGCCATGAAGAGAACCGGAACAAAAATCGCCACTGTTGTCAGCGTCGATGAGAACAGCGCACCCCCGACCTGGCGAGTTCCCTCCAAAATAGCTTCGTCTGGTTTCATGCCAGTCTGGCGAAGCCGCGAGATGTTTTCTTGCACAATGATTGCCGCGTCCATCACCAGCCCAACAGCTAGCGCCAGACCCGCCAGGCTGATTACGTTCAACGTCAGACCAATCAGGTCAAGGGCGATGAACGCAAACAGCAGCGAAACCGGTACCGCGAGCGCAATGGTCAACGTCGTGCGCACACTGCGCAGAAAAAAGTACAGTACCAACGTGGCCAGTAGTAGCCCGAGCAGCAGATTACCCTGCACCATGCCGATAGCCCGCCGTATGTGCAACGAAGCATCAAAACTAAGTTCAATACGAATATTTTTATCAGCGAGCGGTCCGGTGTTCAGCTCAGTTAGCGCCACATTGAGTTCATCCAGCAGCGCGACCGTATTCGCATCGTTTCTGCGGTTGATCGATATGTAATAGGAGGGTAGTCCACTTCGCAGGCTGACACCCTGATTCTCTGCAAAGTCTACCGATACCTTTGCAACTTCTTCGAGGAAGATAGGCTCGCCCTGCGTCCAGCCGACAACAATCCGGCCCAGACTTGCAATATCGTGCTCACCGAGGAATCGGACCGTATAACGTCGCCGGCCAACGTCCGCAAACCCACTTGAGACGTCGCGCGCCCTCGCGACCGCAGTTGTGACGTCGTTTACCTGAAGCCCTTTCTGCGCCAGCGCAAATGGATCAAGTACAACGTTGACCTGCCTGGGCCGACGACCACCCAGATTCACCTGGGCGACGCCGGGTATCCGTGCAAGCCTCGGCTCAACAACTTCCTCTATGAGATCCTGGTAAACGATCATGTCCCGTACAGGGTTACCTTGCCCCGCATACACCAGCACCGATGCAGCACCGGGTAATCCACTATCACCACCTCCGGCAACAAAAGGTTCTGCCGCATCAACTGGTAACGCGGGTGCCTGGTTTAAACGACTGATCACATCAAGCAGCGCCTGTTTCATGTCATAACCCAGCTGATAGTTCAGCGTAATCTGCCCCTGACCTCGGGATGTGCCTGAAACAACACTCTCCAACCCGGCATTGAACTGCAGCAACTCCTCCAGTGGCTGGGTAATAACTTCTTCCATCTCCTGGGGTGCCGCTGATCGCCAGTTGTTGTAAATCGTAATCTGGGGAGTTGTGATGTTTGGCAGCAACTGTAGCGGGAGGTGCCTGGCACTGCCGATCCCAAAGAGGATGAGAAGTCCAATGCCAACAGCAACTGCACTTTTATGGCGCATAGCAAGTGATGTGAACATTTTCCTGCCCTGATTGAAGACACTTCAAAATGCTAGACTGCCCTCACTGCATCAGCATTGCATGGGATTTGAGGTGAGACGAGTTTCACACGCGACAGGTTACTGATGTCGCTGGCCAAAAAAGCGCCACAGAGCGGGAAAACGTGGCGTTTCGGGAAAAATCCCTTCTCGCTGATTGGCAGATACGTTAGGATTCCCCACTCTAGCTGTCAGACCGACCCTGGGTCGTTTCTGTAGTGGCAGGCGACGCTGTAACCCTCTTCAAGCAGTCGAAATACATGTGATTAGCAATAGTAATGGAGCAACATTTATGAAGACGATTCTTCAATCCCTCGTACTATTGTCATCGGTCCTACTCCTTGCCAGCTGCGACAGCAGCTCAACGAGTGGTGTTGGTGACATTGGTGTGACGCTGCCGACACACTACAATGTCTACAACTCTAAGGACGCCAAATCATTAAAAAAAATGGCGCTTTCATCCAAATACTTGGTCGGGTTCGCGATAAACTTTACGCGGCACC
>CAYGNA010000183.1:0-7615 GCA_964351065.1 uncultured Pseudomonadales bacterium | reverse complement strand
ATACCGAGTTGCATGACAACCAGATTGGCGGTGCGGGGCGAATAGAAAACGTAGCAGGTTCCACGCTAACGACCAGCGGCAAGGTCCTGCTGGAAAGCGGTACGCTCACCAATAGCGGCACGCTCAGCAACAAGGGTGAAATGACCATTGCGAGTGGCAGTTTCCTCTCCAGTGTCGGGTCCTGGATACAGGAGACCGGAAAGACCATCGTCAATGGCGTCGCGGAATTTGTTGGTTTTGCGGTCAATGGCGGCAACGTGGCCGGTACAGGTACCCTTGAAGGTAACCTTGCCCTTGCCTCTGGCGCCTCACTTGACCCCGGTACAGATGT
This sequence comes from uncultured Pseudomonadales bacterium, assembly GCA_964351065.1. GTDB lineage: Bacteria > Pseudomonadota > Gammaproteobacteria > Pseudomonadales > Azotimanducaceae > JANQJA01. The sequence goes on along the minus strand of CAYGNA010000183.1, from coordinate 7,284 downwards.
TGACGGTAACCTGATGGAGGATGGATTACTCGCCGTTATCGGTGATCTGCTTGTCAATGCAGGTGCAAAAATAAAACTGGTTGTGAACTCGGTAACGCAGTTCGCGTCACTTGTCGTATCCGGTGCGTTGAACATTGCGGGCCAGGTATTGTTTGACGTTGTCGACTCCTCACTTGACGTGCTTACCTCAACGTTTTCAATTGGAGACTTTTTCAAGCAGGGTACTGAAGAAAATGCTGTCAATATGTCGGCCGCAGACTTTGCTGGCGTTGGACTGGTGGCAAAAACCTCGGCTGGCAACGTTGCGCTGACCCTCGATGGCGAATTCATAAAGTCATCCGGCGTGATAGACACCACGCCACCCGCTGTGACGGGCGGTGAACCCAATCTTGTCATCGATTCAACGGGGCCGCTGACGCTGGTTCGAGATTCCAGCGTGCTGGCGATAGACGATGTGGACGGTGCGGTCTTTGCTTTTGCCTATGATATTCTCACCGCCCAGATTGGGGCATTTCCACCCGGGGCCCGTCAGATCATCTGGCTCGCGCAAGACTCGGCTGGTCAGACCGGACAGGGTATCGTGGCGAACCTGTTTATCCGGCCATTAGCAAGGCTAAAGCCCAAACAGATCGTTAGGGAAGGCGACGCTTTCAACGTCACTGTTGCATTGAATGGCCCACCCCAGGCCTATCCCGTGCAGATCAATTATTCGGTAGGCGGCACAGCTGAGGCGGGAGGCACAGATCATGACCTTTCTTACTTTGGTGGTACCGTCACCATCACGGAAGGACTCACTGGCACCATCACCGGCAATGTCGTTGCTGATGGCATCGACGAGGGGCGAGAGAGCATCATCATCACCCTCTCAAGTTCAAATGACGTGGCGATTGGCCGTAACAATGAGCAGCAGATTACGATCGTTGAAGCGAACCTCCCTCCCCGCGTAAACCTGGTATCACACCAGGGTGGTATCAAGACCCGCGTGATTTCCCCATCCGCTGGACCGGTCACAATAACAGCAAATACCATCGATCCGAATGGTGATAGCGTTGCGCTTGACTGGTCAATGACCGATCTGTTGTTGTCACCCGTCGTTGACGGCAGCACGTTGACATTTGATCCAGCCTTGCTGGCAGAAGGTGTCTACAGTGTTGCGATAAGCGTCATGGATTCAGGCTCGCCCGCACTGACCATAAATGACGTTTTGCAGCTTAGGGTCACCAGCGACATCCCGACGCCAGTTGCTGGCGCGGACAGCGATGGTGATGGAATTGCTGATGAGGTTGAGGGCACTGGGGATGAAGATGAAGATGGTATCCCTGATTTCCTCGATCGTCTTACGGACCCGGATCGAATCAAGGCAGGCAACGGCTTCATGCAGACGGAACTTGGCTTGCGATTGAAACTGGGTGCTTCAGCGTTTGCAGGAGGCGCGAGGGAAGTCACCATCGACCTTGCCGCGCTGAAGGCGGCAGGTGCTGACGCCGATCTGGTTGATGAAGACCAATACGAGTATTCCCTTGGTGTGTTCGATTTTGTAGTAGCTGACCTGCCAGAAGCTGGCGAGTCCATTGATGTTGTGCTGCCCCTCAGTTCAACCATACCAGCGGATGCGACATTCCGGAAATTTGATCCCATCACCGGGTGGCGTGAATTTCTGATTGATTCGAAGAACGAAGTTAGATCAGCCCGCGGCCTGTTTCGTGCTTGCCCGCTACCAGGCGCCACCGAATTTGAACCTGGCCTGGTTGAAGGCTATGCCTGTATCCAGCTGACGATTGAAGACGGCGGGCCCAACGATCTTGATGGCGAGGCTAATGGCCAGATTGTCGATCCGGGTGCGGTGGCTGCTCCAGCGACCGATACGGACGGCGACACGATGCCAGACGACTACGAAATTGCGAACAATCTTGACAAGGATGTGGCGGATGGCGAACTCGACTCAGACGGCGACACGCTGACAAACATCGAGGAATATAATCTGGGCACGAATCCTCAAGATCCGAACGACCCCGATGTCGCGCCGCCGTCTTTGGTACTCCTGGGTGACAATCCCGCGACAGTGACGCAGGGCACGATCTACGAAGATGCGGGCGTCACAATTACAGACAATGTCGATGCGAATCTTGCGCCTTTCCTGATGGTAGACAGCGACGTCAATACAGCCGTTCTGGGCAGTTATTCGGTAGATTATTCGGTCAGTGACAACAACGGAAACATTGGCGTGGCCAGCCGGGTAGTTCAGGTTGTGCCTCTTGACACTGACAACGATGGTCTGCCTGACAACCTGGAACAGGTGCTGGGTCTGGATCCCGGCGTTGGTGGTGAGCAAGACCAGGACCTGGATGGAGATGGCATCTCAAATATTGATGAGTTCCTGCAAGGAACAGACCTCAACAATCCGAACGATCCTGATGTCCTGGGGCCAGTGATTACGCTTGCTGGCGATGAGGAGATTGTCCTGATCGTTGGCGTGGCTTATGACGAACCGGGCGTCGAGAGCGCTGAGGACAACGTGGACGGTCTGGCTGTCGAGGTTGCCATTGACGCAACAGCCGTGGATGTCACGACAGTTGGGAGCTACCAGGTCTTCTATACTGCAACTGATTCTGCCGGCAATACCACTCAGGTCTCGCGAACAGTTCTTGTCGACATTGACACAGACGGAGACGGTACGGCGAACCTACTCGACATTGATGACGATAACGATGGCTCGCCAGATATTGAAGACGCGTTTCCGTTGAACGTTACGGAGTCACTCGACACCGACGGCGACGGCACGGGCAATAATGCCGATACCGATGACGATGACGATGGCACGCCAGACGAGAGCGACGCTTTCCCTCTCGATGCGAATGAAACGACAGATACCGATGGTGACAGCATCGGTAACAACTCGGACACTGACGACGACAACGATGGGGTGCTGGACACAGACGACGCATTTCCGCTGAACAGTGCGGAGTCACTCGACACTGACGGCGACGGCACGGGTAATAATGCCGACACAGATGACGACGGTGATGGTGTGCCCGATGTCGACGACGCTTTCCCGCTTGACTCAACCCGCTCGTCAGATGGTCCAGCCAGTCGCCTGAAGAACCTCGCAACTCGAGGATTTGTGGGAACCGGCGACAACGTCCTGATTGGTGGCCTTATTATCACCGGCACAGAACCCAAGACGGTGGTCATTCGCGCGCGCGGTCCAGCCCTGTCTGATGCAGGTGTAACTGGCGTCCTGTCCGATCCTGAAATCGCGCTATTCTCTGGTGCCACCATGATCGACAGCAACGACAACTGGGAAACCCACCCGGGCGTCGACCTGATTCCGGAAGACCTTAAGCCGACGGCATATCCGAATGAAGCCGTCATTGCGATCACGCTGGCACCGGGCGCCTATACCGCCATTGTAGGTGGCAAAGACGGCGCTACCGGTATTGGCCTCGTTGAGATTTTTGAGGTCACTGCAACCGGTGTTACCCGCCTGCAAAACATCGCTACGCGCGGCTTTGTCGCCACAGGCGATGGCGTCATGATTGGTGGGCTCGTCATTTCGGGGACTGAACCAAAGAAAGTAGTGATCCGTGCCAAAGGCCCGAGCCTGGCAGAACTGGGGGTATCCGGTACGCTGGCAAATCCACGGCTGACTATTTTCTCCGGCGCCAACGTCATCAAGTCCAATGATGACTGGGATAGTGTCGACAATACTGACAAGGAGAAAATCCCTGAAGATTTGCGGCCGACCACCGGCCGGGAGGCAACTGTTTACATGGAACTCCCACCGGGGCCCTACACCGCGATTTTGGACGGGGTTGACGGAGGCACAGGTGTCGCGATCGTCGAAGTTTTTGAGGTTCTGGAGTAGACATCTACTGGCTAGTGCCAGCGCGTGGTGACTTGACATAACTGTGGTGTGGCCTGGTGTGGTTTGATGCAATGCTTGTCCTTTTGCAGCGAGCCATGCCCTGCTCGCCTGTCACCCACTCCAGCGGCTACACACATAGTTTAAGAACGGTCCCCACAGACGCACCATACAAGAGTCAACCGTTGCCATTACTCCGCGTCGGCAACGGTCCGGTGAAGCTGTTCCAGCAGAGGCAGCGTTTCGTCCAGCGACAGGCAGCCGTCTGTAATTGACATCCCGTATTCAAGCGCACTGTCCTGGCGACCTGACTTCAGATGGCTTTCCAGCATAACGCCTTTAATCGGAGAGTCCCCGGCTGCGATCTGCTGGCAAACAGCGGTGAGCACCTCCCCCTGCCGTGACGGGTCCTTGTTGCTGTTACCGTGACTGCAATCAATGATCATCCGCAGCTTCAGGTCGAACCGGGCAAGAATCTCCGCCGCCGCATTTACTGATGCAACATCATAGTTGGGTCCCGACTTGTCGCCACCACGCAGAATCAGGTGAGCATACTGGTTGCCCCCGGTCTCATAGATTGCAGGCGCACCTTCTTTGGTGATGGTCGGAAACAAATGGCGATGCGCAGCTGCACGAATAGCGTCAACTGCAACCTGTACGTCGCCGTCCGTACGATTCTTGATGCCCACCGGCATAGACAGCCCCGAGGCAAGTTCGCGATGCACCTGGCTCTCCGCTGTTCGTGCGCCTATCGCCCCCCAACTGATCAGATCGGCATAAAACTGGCCCAGTGTCGTATCAAGGAATTCAGTCCCTGACGGCAATCCAACCTCAGATACATCTAGCAGTAGTTTACGCGCCAGGCGCAGTCCCTTGTTAATCCTGTAACTCTCATCAAGATCGGGATCGTTGATAAGCCCCTTCCAGCCAACAACCGTCCGCGGTTTTTCAAAATACACCCGCATCACGATACAGAGCCTGTCAGCCAGATCGCGCGTACGTTCAGCCAACTGGCCGGCATAGTCCAACGCCGCTGCTGGATCATGCACAGAGCATGGTCCAACAATCACAATCTGGCGCGGGCCGGTGCCATCCAGGATAGCTTCAATTTCACGCCGGGCAGCCGAGACGCGCTCAGCAACGACGTCAGTCGCAGGAAGCTCCTCAGCAAGAACCGCTGGTGAAATCAGCGGGCGGATTCGAGTGATATGGGTATCATCGACTTTGGGCATTTATAGATTCGTACGTAAAGTTTGTAGCATCTGCGCAAATCGCTCCGCCACGGTGTGTTCTTTCAGATCTCTGAACTCACCTGCATCAAAAAAGGTGCCGTAACATTCGGGACAACATTCATAGTGAATATGAAACTGGTCTTTGTCGACCATCGCGACCATACGACATTCACATTTCGGACACCTTACATCCGTAACCCGGTTGTACTTCTGACCAACAATCTCGTTGCCAATGTCAATTGACTCGGAGCCTTCCATCCGCAGGAGGTCCTCTTTTTCAAGCATGTCAAACCAGAGCCCTTTACAGTTGGTACAACGTTCGACCTCAACCTCATTAAATTGCAACCGCTCAAACCAGCTGCCACATTTTGGACAAGACATGATTGCATACCCCTTTTGCGTCGACTTGCACTATATGACAGCCAGCGGCGATTTTGAAATTCTTAAGTCTGCCTGATGAAGTCCATGTGTTTTCGCCACGTCAGAGCCAGACGGTTCCGGCCTTGCCACCGGATTGGCTCACAGGCGTTGCCTGGTGCCATGTGCAATCGGGTCACAGCCATACTGCAGGACTGTCTTATTTGTTAGCATCGTCAGATAACCGGTTACAAAAAGACTGATCAACGAGGCAACTGAATTATGGCCAGAAACATCCTCTTTATCACAGCAGACCAGTGGCGCGCTGAGTGCCTCTCGATCCTTGGCCACCGGGTGAGGACCCCAAATCTGGACCAGCTGGCAAATGAGGGTGTGCTGTTCCAGCGACACTATGCCAATGCGGTGCCGTGTGGGCCATCGCGCGCCTCACTGCACACGGGTATGTACCTGCAGAATCATCGATCCGGCACCAATGGGACGCCGCTTGATGCACGCCATACCAACTGGGCACTGGAATTGCGCCAGCACGGCCATGACCCCGTGTTGTTTGGCTATACCGACACGGCGAACGATCCCAGGGAGTTCAGCGCTGACGACCCTATCTTAAAGTCATACGAGGGTCCCCTGCCAGGCATCCGACCTGTTGTCCAGATGGGCACTTTTCCAGACAGTTGGGCGGACTGGCTGTCCAAAAAGGGCTACGAGGTACCCGAACCAAACTTCAGGTTCTACACCAACAAGACAGACACCTACCCGGAGTACGAAGACGGTGGCCCGGTGCCGGCCCCGCTGACGATGCCAGCCGAACATCACGACACCTGGTTTATGGTTGACCAGGTCAAAGACTATATCGACAGTTGCGAGAATGGATTCTGTGTTCACCTGTCGCTGCTGCGACCACATCCCCCGTGGATAGCGCCCGAGCCCTACAACACCATGTATCCGCCTGCAGCGCTGAATGACTTTGTGCGCGCAGAGAGCCCGGCAGCCGAAGGGGCGCAGCATCCTTACCTCGCGTGGACGCTTGGCAAGCCACGCTCCGGCGCACCGCTCGATGAGAAAAAGCTTACCCGGATGAAGGCAAGCTACTTTGGCTTGATGTCAGAAGTAGACGCCAACCTGGGTAGACTATTCGACTACCTGAAAGCAAAGAACCTGTGGGACAACACCCTGATCGTGTTTACTTCAGACCATGGCGAACAGATGGGTGACCACTGGCTATTGGGCAAAATGGGCTACTTCGACCAGTCCTACAATATCCCGCTCATTGTCCGCGATCCCACGGCAATCCAGACTCGTGGTGCACGGTTTGATGAGTTTACGGAGAACATAGATATTATGCCGACCCTGCTGGATTGGGTGGGTATAGAAGCGCCGGTACAGTGTGATGGCAAATCCCTGCTGCCAGCAATTCAGACCGGTGAGTTTTCGCCCGGATGGCGCACCGAGGCCCACTGGGAGTTTGACTTCCGCAGCGTCCCGGATGGCACGCCAATGGAGGAAGCGCTGGGTCTCACCCAGCATCAGTGCACACTCAATGTGATTCGCAGCAAAACCGCCAAGTACGTTCACTTTACCAACCTGCCTCCCCTCTTTTTTGATCTCGAAAACGATCCTGCTGAGCTGGTTAACCGGGCCAATGACCCGGCATACCTGCCAGAGGTATTGCGGTATGCACAGAAGATGATTAGCTGGCGCATGAATCACGATGAACAGACACTCACCCACCTGGCCCTCACCGACGATGGTGTGATTGCCCGGCCCGCGGCAAGATACTAGTGGCGTCTCCCGGCAAAATCCTCATCAGTGGTG
>CAYGNA010000182.1:615-7643 GCA_964351065.1 uncultured Pseudomonadales bacterium | reverse complement strand
GGGCCTGGTTGTGGCTCACGGGTTTGTCTGCGATGGAGAAGTGATCCAGGGGCGGCAGCATCTCCCGATGATTCGCTGGATTATCGAAGGGCGGCAGGGCACACCGCCTGTTTAGGGGTTTGGACCGCAAACTATGTTCGGTTCTGGAGGAATATTGGTTTTTTCGGATCAAGGCTGTTGTAATCTTGGGACCTGCTAATGCAACCCATAACCATTCCAGGGGCACCATGACCTACGTAAAACCAGATTACCTGATTTCCACCGCAGAGTTGGAAGCGGCTATCAATGACCCAGCCACCCAACTGCGTCTGTTTGATGTCACGGTGAACCTCGTGCCCAGTTCGCCTGGCTATCGGGCTGTCTCAGGGATTGATGAATACCAGCGTAGCCATATCCCTGGCGCTGCATTTATGGACCTGGCGCGGGACTTCTCGGATACATCCAGCGGACTGGGGTTTACGCTCCCATCGGCACAGCACCTTCAACAGGCTTATCAAAACGCCGGCATTGATGCTGACAGTCTGGTTGTGTTTTACAGCACCGGGCACATGATGTGGGCCACCCGCGCCTGGTGGATGCTGCACTCCTGTGGTCACTCGCGTGTGGCAGTACTGGATGGGGGATTTGCCAAGTGGCAATCTGAAGGTCGGACTCTGGACAATGCTGAACCTGAGACGCCTGCTGGCAACTTTACAGTTAGCCTGAATCCAGCCCGATGGGCCGACAAGGCGCAGACCATCGCGGCAATTGATGATGGTGATGTCTGCACCATCAACGCCCTGTCACCAGGCGTTTACTCAGGTGAGGCCGAGATGAACTATGGCCGCAAGGGCCATATTCAAAACAGCAAGAACGTTTACTATGACGAGGTGTTGCGCGACGGGTGCTTCAAGCCTGCAGCGGAACTCAAAGCACTGTTTGAAGCCAAGGGCGTGCTCGAAAAACCGCGAGTGATTGCCTACTGCGGCGGCGGTATTTCTGCCACCATCGATGCGCTTGCACTCACGTTGATCGGCCACGAACACGTTTCTGTGTACGACGGCTCCATGAGCGAATGGGTAAAGGATGAAAGCCTGCCACTGATCACCGGGCATGAGTAGGCGTGTGTGGTCGATAATGAGCAGGGTGGTCAGCTAGCGCTGTTGATACCTTCGAGTGCTTTGCGTAATGCGTTTGACATCAAATCCATTTCTTCATCGCCAATCGCATAGGGCGCGCCGATGCAGATGATGTCGCGCACGTCGCCGGTGCCACCGGGATAAAAGAAAACGCCTTCTTTCATAGCGCCGGCTACCAGTTTGTTGGTAATGCCTGCTTCCACTGGGAACGGCGTCAGAGTGTCCCTGTCCTTGACAACTTCGATGCCAATCAGAAGGCCTTCACCACGAATCTCAGCAACCAGGGGGTGCTGCCCAAACTCTGCAATTAACCTGTCCTTGAGTACTGCGCCCGTGGCCTTGCAGCGCTCAATAAGGGCTTCTTCCCGTAGAATCTGCAGGACTTTGGTTGCCGCGGCACAGGATTGGGGCAGAGCACCAAAGGTATGGAACATGATGTCCAGACCGCTGTCCGCAATACTGGAAGCTACCTCGCTTGTGCCAAAGACACCGGCAATTGCCGCATAACCGCCAGCCAGTCCCTTGCCCGAAACCAGCAGGTCGGGCTTGATGTCGTACAGATCAGCGCCAAACGTTTTGCCGGTGCGTCCAAACCCCGTCATCACTTCATCCATGATGAGCAGGATGCCGTGGCGTTTGAGTATCTCCTGCACCCGATTCCAGTAATTATCTGGTGGTGTGATAGCACCGCCGCTTGAGCCATTCATAGGCTCGGCAATCAGCGCCGCAATGTTCTCGGCGCCGATGCGTTCGATGGTGTCTTCCAGGTTTTTCACGTAGTAGTCGGCGGCATCAGGATGATGCGGGCCGAGTGGGCAACGTAGTGGGTAGGGTGTTTCGATCCGTGGGTAGTCCTGCAGCATACCTTCAAGGCCGCGTTTGCGAGCCTGGTGCCCCGAGACTGCGGCGGTGCTGATCGTCGTGCCGTGATAGGAAAGGCTGCGTGCAAGTATTACATGTCGATTGGGCTGGCCGCGGCTGGCGTGGTAGAGCGCGGCAATTTTCATCGCCGCCTCGTTCCCTTCCGAGCCCCCACACGTGAAGTGCATACGCGTCAAGTGAGGTGGCAACCAGTGTGCGGCGAGCTCTTCTACCAGCGCTTCGCGCTCGGGGGTAAGCCAACTGGGAACAATATAGCTGGCGTTCATGACTGCCGTATGGATGGCATCGGCGACTTCGACTCTGCCGTGACCGATGCTGGTGACAATGGCACCGCCAGCTGCATCCAGAATTTTGCTGCCGTCTTTCAGGTAAAGGTAAGCGCCTTTGGCGTGAGAAAGCTCCGTCGGTGACCTGCCAGGTAAAAAGGGCCAGATCGACTCGCTCATTCGTGTGCCAGCGCCGCGTAGCTGGCGAGGCGCTTTTCAAGCGTGGCCGGCACATCGTAATTGGCCGGGTTATACCAGGGCATAAAGGTATTCAGATAACGCGTGCCACCTGCCAGGATAAAAAACGGGATGTAGGGATACACGCGCATGCCTTTTGCTTTCAGCATCACCTTGTAAAAACGGTGAATGTAGTAGAGGTAGTGAACCTGGGAGCGCAGACCGGTGAATACGCGGTTGAAGTATCCGCCAACCAGGTGCTCGTAGGTGTCAAAGGCCACGGTGCGATGTTCTACTTCTTCCAGTGCGTGCCAGTCCAATAATTCATTCCAACCACGTGACAGTCCCATGGGGCCCTCCCGTTTCGCAGCGGGCAGGGCAGCCGCGCAGGTCATTGCTTCAAAACCCTCGGCATAAGCAAGGTTAAATGCCAGTGAGCGATTTTTCAGGAAATCCTCGTAGTCGGCTTTCAGCTCAGCTTCAATCGCCAGCAGTTCTGCCTGGGTCGCTTCATCAAAATGCCCACGCACAATCTTGTTGATGCGGGCATGATTGCGATAGTGATTACCTTCCTGCTGGGAAAAGCGTTTGATGTCTTCTGCCAGCCCGGGATCAGTTACCTCTTTGCCGGCCTGCAGCATCATGCGAATGAGGTAAGGCTCAAGGTACGGCATCGTTAGTGAAAATGCGGCAATAAACAAAGACACCCGGGGCATTGACGGGATTGCATAGAGACCGGCATCCTCCGGGAAGTCGAAATCAACTTTTCTGACTGTAATTGTGCTCATGCGGCACATTATGTGGGCTTTGGCGAACGAGGTAAACAAATTGTCAATCTATCGACTGGGAGCAATAGTCTATCCGGGGTTTGAGTTGCTGGACCTGTTTGGTCCGCTTGAGATGTTCACCACCCTGCCACCAGAGCAGCTGGAAGTGGTGATTGTCGGTGAACAAAAAGGACCGATAGCTTCAGCGTCGATGACGCGCCAGTCGGGCCCGGTGATACTCGCCGATTACGGGTTTGATGACGCGCCGCAGTTGGACATGCTGCTGGTTCCCGGTGGTGTCGGTACGATCCCGGCGCTGGCTGACGAATCGCTGCTGGGTTTTCTCAAGACCCGTGCTGCGTCAGCGGAAATCGTCGCAACCGTCTGTACTGGATCAGCACTCCTTGCTCGCGCTGGCCTGCTGGATGGCAAGCGCGCTACTTCCAACAAACAGTTCTTTAGTTTGGCGACGTCTCAAAGTGACAAGGTCCAGTGGGTTGAGCGTGCGCGCTGGGTAGAAGACGGAAAGTTTGTGACGTCCTCGGGTGTTTCAGCAGGCACCGACATGGCACTTGCGATAATCGAGCGATTGTATGGTGAACAAGCCGCAGTCACGATTGCAGAGGGCGCTGAATACACCTGGCACAGGGATGCCGATGAGGATCCTTTTGCTGATCAACTCAATCGCCTGGCGTCTGGTGCCGACTCGAACCAATGATATGATCAATAGCTAAAAATACATTAAACCAAAGCATTTGCATTTAAAAAGAGAGGGAGCACAAATGGATTTTGACATTCCACAGGATATGCAGGACTACTTGAAAGTTCTTGATGCGTTTATCGAGAAGGAGATCAAGCCGCTCGAGCAGGAGAACGATAACATCAGGTTCTTTGACCACCGGCGTGAAGATGCACGCACTGACTGGGACCGGGGTGGTCTGCCTAACGAGGAGTGGGAGGCGCTGCTGGCAGAGGCCAGGCGTCGTGCCGACGCGGCCGGCCACTATCGTTATCCTATCCCAACCGAGTTTGGTGGTCAGAATGGCACTAACCTGGGAATGGCTATTATTCGTGAACATTTTGCGGCCAAAGGGCTTGGGCTGCACAACGATCTGCAGAACGAACACTCGATAGTTGCCAACAATGTTGGCCTGCTGCTCATGCTTGCCTATGGCACAGAGTCACAAAAGGAAGAATGGATTCCGCTATTGCTTGCTGGGAAGCGCGGCTTTGCGTTTGGTATCACCGAACCGGATCACGGCTCGGATGCCACCTGGATGGAAACGCGCGCCGAACGGGATGGTGACGGCTGGCGCATTAACGGTGAGAAAACCTGGAATACCGGTATTCACCGCGCGGCCTATGACATGATTCTGGCCCGCACCAGCGGTAATCCCGGTGACGGAGAGGGGATTACGGCCTTCCTGGTCCCAACGGTTTCAGATGGTTTCAAGGTTGAGGAAATGCTGTGGACCTTCAACATGCCAACTGACCATGGCCGCGTGTCGATGAAAGATGTTTACGTGACTGAGGAGGCGATCTTTGGCGGCGAGGGGCGTGGCTTGCAGGTAGTTCAACATTTCTTCAACGAAAACCGCATTCGCCAGGCGGCCTCCAGCCTGGGTGCTGCGCAATTCTGCATTAGTGAGTCGGTAGAATACGCCAAACACCGCAAGCCGTTTGGCAAGGCGCTTGCAACCAACCAGGGCATTCAGTTTCCACTGGCCGAACTGCAGACTCAGTGTGAAATGCTGCGCGCCCTGATTCACAAGACTGCATGGCAAATGGACAAGTACGGCAACTTCAAAGTATCCGACAAGGTGTCCATGTGTAACTACTACGCCAACCGGCTCTGCTGTGAGGCGGCGGACCGGGCCACGCAGGTGCATGGCGGGTTGGGGTACTCTCGTCACAAGCCGTTTGAACACAACTATCGCCATCATCGCCGCTATCGGATTACTGAAGGCGCGGAAGAAATCCAGATCCGGCGTATTGCGGGTTACATGTTTGGGTTCATGAAACAGCAGGCACCCAAGGGAGTGCGTGAAGACTAATGACTGAATCAACCTTACATGATCGACTTGATGCAGTGGTGCGCACCGGACTCCCGGGCTGCAAACGGCTGGTGATGGTTGAGCGTTTATCAGGTGGCGCCAGCCAGGAAACCTACAAACTCGTCATCGAAACGGCAAGCGGCGAAGTACCGCTTGCCATGCGGCGCACACCTGGCGGTGTGCACGTTGAACCAACGCCGGCACATCCGGGGCTGGAGGCTGAAGCGCTGCTGATGCAGAGCGCTCGCGCTGCTGGTGTGCCGGAGCCAGAGGTTCATTACCTGCTACAACCCGGGGATGAACTGGGTGACGGTTTTATTATGGAATGGCTGGAGGGGGAAGCCCTAGGTGCGCGGATTGTGAGGTCCGAGCGATTCGATAGCATCCGGCCGTCACTGGCGCGGGAGTGTGGCCGCATCATGGCGCGGATTCATGCGATTGATGTGCAGGCCACAGGACTCGACCAGCACCTGGCGAACGTTTCTCCAGGCGAGTTTGTTGAACAGACCTACAATAACTACAAGACCTTTGGCACGCCCCAGCCAATGATCGACTATACGGCACGCTGGCTGATGGAAAACCTGCCAGAGACCTATGTGCCCTCGCTGGTACACAACGATTTTCGCAACGGTAACTTTCTGTTGAACGAAGAAGGTATCGTCGCGGTGCTGGACTGGGAATTAGCTCATATTGGCGATCCCATGCGCGATCTGGGCTGGATCTGTGTTAACTCCTGGCGATTTGGTGGTGATTCTCCTGTTGGGGGCTTTGGCAGCTATGAAGATCTGTTTGCAGGTTACGAGGAAGAATCCGGCCGCGTCGTTGATCCGGCAACAGTAAAGTTCTGGGAGGTATTTGGTTCTTTCTGGTGGTCCGTGGGTTGTCTCTCAATGGCGCAGCACTACCGGCACGGTCCGGACAAAACTGTGGAACGACCGGCGATAGCCCGGCGTTCCTCTGAGTGCCAGGTTGACTGTGTAAACCTGCTGATCCCCGGGGCGGTTTCAGTGCTTCCACTCCAGCCGCGTGAGGACAATATCGACATGCCGCGGATGGACGAACTGGTGACCAGCGTCCGGGACTTCCTGCGCAACGACGTCATGGCGGCAACCCAGGGGCGCAACAACTTTATGGCGCGGGTCGCGGCTAATTCACTGGATATTGTGCTGCGGGAGATGGATTTAGGCATGCGTCACAAGGCGGCAGAGCTCGCCCGTCTGCAAGCGTTTTTTGATTCAGCTGACGATCTGGAAACCCTGCGCTGGCGCCTGATCGAAAACCTGCGCGCCGGCAATCAGCCACTCGATGATCCGGCGCTGACCCGCCATCTGCGAGAGTCAGTGGTCAACCAGATTGCCATTGATCAGCCGCGTTACCCGGGTTTTGTGACAGCCACGGCGGGTGCAGGGGCAAGCTAGCTCTCAGGAACTCTATCAGTAAGAAAAGCCAAGCAGGCCGGGCAGGTAGCTCAATGTGTAAATGGTGAGGCCAACCAGGCCGCCCACCACGGTGCCGTTGATACGAATGAACTGCAGGTCTTTACCAATCTGTACCTCAATGCGCTCGGACGTCGCGTGCGGGTCCCAGTTTTCAATGGTCTCGCTGATCAGGCCCGCAACCTCGTGGCCATAGGTGCGGATCAGGTAGCGGGCGCTGTCGTCGGCCCAGCCGTCAATCTTCGCCGCGAGGTTCTCGTCTTCCTTGATGGACTCGCCAAAACGAACCACAGAATCTTCGATTGCCTGTTTAAGCTCGGCATCGGGG